>JBPYEE010000531.1:0-13681 GCA_051985095.1 Vicinamibacterales bacterium
AACTCGCCAGGACCTGGAATCGTGTGGAAAATCCACAGCCGCTTGCCGGTACGCACGTCGAACCCGCGCACGTAGCCTTTGACGTTCGTGCGACTACGCGGCACGCCGCCGGATCGATGCGCCGCACCCACGATCACGACATCACGCGCGACGACCGGCGTCGCGTGCAATCCGACTTCGCCGGTAATGAGATCCATCTCCTGGTCGTCGTCCTTCTTCAAATCAACGACGCCGTGTTCGCCGAACCCCTCGACCGGCACGCCCGTCTTCGCATCGAGCGCGATCAACCGGTAGCCGGGCGTGACGTACAGGATCCGGGCATCGTCGCGACCGTCGGTCCAGTACGCGAGTCCGCGTCCAGACAACTGGCGAGGCGCCGCGGCGCCCCGCGCGCCTTCGTGTTCGCCGTGCATCCACAACATTTCGCCGGTGGCGGCGTCGAGCGCGACGACAGCGCGCCGGGTGCCCGCGGTCGTGTAGAGGACGCCACCCACCTCGAGCGGCGTGGACTCGAATTGGTACTCGGGGCGGGGTCCGAGCGCGTCCGCCTTGAAGCGCCAGGCGATCTCGAGGCTATTGAAGTTGGCGGCGTTGATTTGATCGAGCGGCGAGTAGCGCGTGTTCCCGGTATCGGCGCCGTAGGTGCGCCACTCGCCGTTCTTGGCGCCGGACTGCGCCGAGACCACACCGGCAAACATCAGAACGAACGCGACGGTATGTCGCATCATTTCACCGTAAAGGCAATGGATTGCGTGGCTCTGCCCCGTGTCAGCCGATCGGTGACGACAATCTCCAGTTCATAGACGTCGGGCGCAAACGGGCGCAGCGGGACCTGCTGGATAACGAAGCCTTGTGTTTCCCAGGCGGTGGCCAACGGGAGATCCGCATTGGTCAGCTCTTGCGGCATCGTGCGGTTGAACAGCGTTCGCCGGCCGGCGACCTGGTGGTAGAAGTTGTACTCGGCGATCACGTCGGTGTCCGGTGCGCCGTAGTTACAGATCTGGTACACGACGCTGAGCACGTCGTCGCGCGTAAGCGTGTTCTGCGCACTCGGCACAACCTCAGCGCGCCCCCATGTGTACGGCCGCTCGATCTGGTCCTTCGCCGACAGGGCGGTCTTGAGCGTGTGGATGTCGCTTGCGAGAATGACGCTGCTCAGGTCGAGGCCGAGGCCCCAGAAATCCGGCACCGTGATCGTGTGGCGTGCGACGGTCGGCGTGCTCGTTCTGAGGCGGTTGCGATCAACGACGGCGACGAAGACGTCATAGTCGCCGGGAGGCACGGCGACGGCGCGCTCCACCGTCGCCGCTTTCACGTCGAAGAAGTAGTACTCCTCGAACGGAAACACGTAGGGATCGCGCTTCTTCGCTTCGGCGCGGCGCCGCGCCGCCTCCGCTGCCGCCCTCTCGCGCTCGTACTCCCGCTCCCGAAGCGCGAGCACCGCCGTCGCTTCGGCAGCCGCCGCAATGGATCGGCGCGCGGAGCTCGTGGCCGGTCCGCCGACGGGAAGTTCACCCGGCCCAAACGCTACCGTTTCGAGCGTGTGCGGCGGCGGCCCGCCTCTGAGCACCCACTCGTGCAACGCCGACGACTCCTCCGTCGATCGATAGCCATCGTGGCGCGACACCACCCGCACGTACATCGCGGCGGTTCGGGCGGAGCGCGCCAGTTCGCCCAGCGCCAGCCGGAACGGCACGTAGGCGACGTCGATCGATTTCAGGGTATGGGTCTGCCAGGAGAGATCCTCGCCGGACACGACGTCGGTCTCCTGCGCGAGGTCGACCGCCTTCATCAAAGCGAGGATCGCGGCGCGCTCGTCCGGCGCGAGCGGTCGACGAACAAGCCGATCCGCCGCGCCCGCCGGGGCGCCGAGCGAGATGACCAGCGCGACTACGCCGACCGGCACCCGCATGGCCCGGCGATTACCTTACTGCAGCGGTTTTCGGAATACCAGCGGTTTGCGCCTCGACCAGATCGAGCACGGCATGCGCCGTCAGGTCGGGTTGGAGCGGTGTCACCGAGACGTAGCCATCGCGAACCGCTTGATAATCCGAGCGGTCGTGCGGCTGCCATTCGTTCAGCCCTTCTTCGATCCAGTAGTAGGGCCGGCCTTTCGGATCGTGCCGTTCGGCGACCGAGGTCACATGGTTTCGCTTCGCCAGGACGGTTGCCCGAAATCCCTTCGGTTGCCCTTTTGGCACGTTGATGTTCAGAAAGGTACGGGGCGGCAGGGGCCGCTGCCGGATCGCTTCCGCCATCTGGGCCGCCGCCCAGGCCGCGTGCGAGAAGTCGTATTCCGCCCGCGTCTGGCGCAGTGAGACGGCGATCGCAGGCACGCCGAGCAACGCCGCCTCGAGCGCTCCGGCGACGGTTCCCGAGTAGGTCACGTCGTCACCGAGATTCCATCCCTTGTTGATTCCCGAAACGACCAAATCCGGCAGCGCCTTGAACACGCGGGCCACGGCGATGTTCACGCAATCGGTCGGCGTGCCGTCGACGGCGAACGTGCGCTCGTCGAGCTGCTCGAGGCGCAGCGGATGCCGCAGCGTGAGCGCGTGGCCGATCGCGCTCGCTTCGATGACGGGCGCCACGATCGTGACCTCGCCGATGTCGCCGAGCGCGTGCGCGAGCGCTTGAAGACCATCCGAACGGTAGCCGTCGTCATTTGTCACGAGGATGCGCATGGGGTGGGCCTGCGGCACGTGGATCGGGCCTCACGATTATAAACAGCAATATCGTGGCGACGAGCGCCAGCGCGGCGCCGACACCGAAGG
Source organism: Vicinamibacterales bacterium (assembly GCA_051985095.1). Taxonomy (GTDB): domain Bacteria; phylum Acidobacteriota; class Vicinamibacteria; order Vicinamibacterales; family CAVVIG01; genus Gp6-AA45. Next base: position 2,775 of record JBPYEE010000531.1, read on the forward strand.
CGGCCGCTGCACCGTACGCGTCCCAGATCACGCCGAAGAGCACACTGGCGGCCAGCGCGCCAATGCCCTGCACCGCGGTGTAGATTCCGAAGGCGGTCCCGCGCGCCTCGGGCGCGGCCAGGTCGGCCACGAGGGCCTTCTCCGTCCCTTCAGCGAAGCCGAAGTAAAAGCCGTACACCAGAAACCACGCCAAGAGCGCTCCGATCGAATGGCTGGCTGCGAATCCGCCGTATACCAGTGCATAGACAAGCCATCCCAGCCCGATCACCGACTTCCGCCCGATCCGATCCGACCAGCTGCCGCCAGCGACTGACACGCTGGCCTTCACGACGTGCAGCCCGGCCCACATCGCGGGCACATATCGCGCCGTTCCGGCCGCATCGGTGAGTCGCAGCAGGAGGAAGGCGTCGCTCGAGTTCCCGAGCGTGAAGATCGTCAGCACGATCATGAATAGAAAGAACGGCCGCGTCCGCCAAGCGGTTGTCGCACCAGGTCGATTCGCCTGCCGTGGTCCCTGGACGCTCGCCGGGTCTTCGCGAATGAGCAGAATCAGCGCGATCGCGATCAGCCCGGGAACCAGCGTCAGCGCGAACAAGGTTCGGTACCGGCCGGGATAGAAATATAGAAAGATCGTCGCGAGCGTTGGGCCCACGACCGCACCAACGTGGTCCATGGCGCGGTGGAAGCCGAACACCTTCCCACGCACGTCTGGCGTGGCGACCGCGGCGAGCATCGCATCCCGTGGGGCGCCGCGGACCCCTTTGCCGACCCGATCGAGGACGCGGACGGCGAAGACCTGCGTCCACGTCGTGGTGATGGCGATGAAGGGTCGCGCGAGCGACGAAACGCTGTAGCCGAACAGCACCAGCGGCAGCTTGCGCGGCGCGCGATCCGCCAGGCGCCCCGATCCAAGCTTCAGAAGACTGTTGGCCGCCTCTGCCGCGCCTTCAATGATGCCGAGGGAAATAGCGCCGGCGCCGAGCAGCTGGGTCAAAAAGAACGGCAGGAGTGGATAAATCGCTTCGGTCGCCGAGTCGGTGGCGAGGCTGACCCACCCGAGCAACCAGACAGAACGCGGGAAGGACATGAATTGAGGGCTGCACGTGGTGTGCGACGTCCCCTGGCTAATTTAGTGCAGTTCAGGAAGGGACATTCAGCGGACGGTACAATTAAACCAGTGGTGAAGCCGTGAGCACGCTCGCTGAGGTGTTGGCCCGCGAAACGCGCGAAGGTGAGCTGTACGAGACGCTCCCCGACGGGCGTCTCCGCTGCCTGGCGTGCGGGCACTGCTGTCCGCTGCCGGAGGGGGCCGTCGGCGTCTGCAAGGTTCGGTTCAACGCGGGCGGACACCTGCGGGTGCCGTGGGGGTACGTCGGCGGCGTGCAGTGCGACCCGATCGAAAAGAAGCCCTTCTTCCACGCGCATCCGGGCGCGCTCGCCTACAGCTTCGGGATGCTCGGCTGCGACCTCCACTGCGCCTACTGCCAGAACTGGGTCACGTCGCAGGCCGTGCGCGACCCGTCGGCGATAGCACCGCCGCGGCAGGCCGATCCGGAAGCGCTCGTCGGTGACGCGTTGCGCCAGCGGGCCCGCGTCATCGTCAGCACGTATAACGAACCGCTGATTACGAGCGAGTGGGCGGTGGCCGTCTTCAAAGAGGCCAAACGCGCCGGGCTGACGACCGGCTACGTGTCGAACGGCAATGGCACGCCTCAGGTCATCGATTACCTGCGTCCCTGGGTCGACCTCTACAAAGTCGATCTCAAGAGCTTTGACGATCGTCACTATCGACAGCTCGGCGGGCGTCTTCAGCCGATTCTCGACACGATCCGCCTTCTGCACTCGCTCGATTTCTGGGTTGAGATCGTGACGCTGCTCATTGCAGGGTTCAATGACTCGCGGGACGAGCTCGATCGGCTGACCGCGTTTGTGGCCAGTGTCTCGCCCGACATCCCCTGGCACGTGACGGCGTTCCATGGCGACTACAAGATGACGGATCCACCCGATACCACCCCCGACATGCTGTTGTCGGCGGCCGCCATCGGCCGCGCCAACGGCCTGCGACACGTCTATGCTGGGAATCTCCCCGGCGCCGTGGGGGATTTCGAAGACACGCATTGTGCATCTTGCGGCGAGACGCTCATCGCCCGGTACGGCTACTACGTCCGGGAGTACCACCTCACTGCCGACGGCCGTTGCCCGAGGTGTGCGACGATGGCCCCGGGACGGTGGAGCGCGGGCTTCGACGGCCAAATCGCGTCGCGTCCGTTTCTACCGGGCACGCGACGATTTACAATTCTGAGTTACCGATGAACGACCGTCTGGGCCGTCCTCTGCGTAACCTGCGGCTGTCGGTGACGGACCGCTGCAATCTCCGCTGCGAGTACTGCATGCCGGAGGACGACTACGTGTGGCTGCCGCGCGAGGACGTGCTGCACTTCGAAGAAATCAGCACGCTTGTCGACGTGTTCCTGTCGCTCGGGGTTGACCGCATTCGGTTGACCGGCGGCGAGCCGTTACTGCGTCGCGACGTCCCGACGCTGGTGAGAATGCTGGCCGGTAAGCCTGGACTCGCTGATTTCGCGATGACGACCAACGGCGTCCTGCTCGCCGATCAGATCGACGCCATCAGGGCGGCCGGCCTGCGCCGGATCACCGTGAGCCTCGACACGCTGCGGCGGGATCGATTCATGGCGTTGACGCGCTTCGACCAGCTCGACGCCGTTCGCGAGGGCATGGTGGCGGCGCAGCGCGTCTACGGCTCGTTCAAAATCGACACCGTCGTCATTCGCGGCGTCAACGATGACGAGATCGTTGACCTGATCGAGTTCGGAAAGTCGGTAGGCGGCGAAGTGCGGTTCATCGAGTACATGGACGTCGGTGGCGCGACGCGCTGGTCACCGCCCCGCGTCGTATCCAGACAGGAGATGCTGCTCGCGCTGGAGCGACGCTACGGCCCGATCGAGCCCCTGCTCGAACCTGAATCGAGCGCGCCCGCCGACCGCTTCGTGTTGCCGGACGGAACCACCTTCGGGATCATCTCCTCGACCACTGAACCGTTCTGCCGCACCTGCGACCGCAGCCGTCTGACGGCCGATGGCCTGTGGTACCTCTGCCTGTACGCTGTGCGGGGTCTCGACCTCCGCGCACCGCTGCGCGCAGGCGCCGATCGGGAGACGCTGCGGCAGCTCGTTGCCACGGGTTGGCAATCGCGAACCGATCGCGGCGCCGAGGAGCGCCTCTCACTCGGCGACCGGCGTGAGTTCGTACCCGTGCAGGATGTCCTTCGCAAAGATCCCCATCTCGAAATGCACACGCGCGGGGGATGACATGACGTCATCGGGTTCATCGGCGGCCGCCGACCTGCGCGCCGCCCTGGACGCCTTTCGCCGCGTCATCCAGGCCCTTCGGCAGTCGAGTCGCGACACCGAGCGGCGCCTGGGCCTGAGTGCGGCGCAGCTCTTCGCACTCCAGCAGCTGGCGCGTCACTCCGGCGCGTCGATCACCGAGCTGGCGGCCAGCACCTTTACCCACCAGAGCTCGGTGTCAGTCGTCGTGCAGCGGCTCGTGGCCCGGAAGCTGGTCGCGAAGCTGCCGGCCCAAGACGATCGGCGCCGAGTCCGCCTCGCCCTCACTGATGCCGGCCGTCTGCTGTTGCGCCGATCGCCGGAACCGCTGCAAGGCCGTCTGATTGCCCGCATCGCCGGGCTGTCACCGGAACAGCGCGAGGCGTTCGTCGCCGCGCTGAACGCAATCTCCGACACGATGCCGGTGCGCTCCGGTCCACCACCGATGCTGTTTGAAGAGAAGCCGTTACGTCGCACGCCGGGCGCGCAATCGGCGCGCCGGCGGCCCGTGCGCGGGCGGAGACCGCGATCGATGAAAGCGTCAGACTAGGATGTTGATTCTTTCGGTTGCTCGACGCGGCCGCAGACGAGCATCGACACGGCCTGCAACAGGCCGTTGATGCTGCACGGCTTGTCGAGAACGGCGTCGTCTTCCCACAGCGTGATCCTGTCCGTGAACGACCGATCGCTGTAGCCTGTCAGGTAAAGCACCTTCAGGCGCGGCTCCCTCTGTCGGAGGCGGCGGGCGAGCTCGTCTCCTTGCATTTCCGGCATCATGAGATCGGTTACGAGCAGGTCGATGCGGGCCATGGCCGCTGCTTCCTCGAGGGCCTGCCGACCGCTGGCCGCCAGCGTGATCTGATACTGCGCGCTCTTCAGCACCCGCTCGACGCATTTCCGCACCGGTTCGTCGTCGTCGACGACCAATACCGCGACCTCCGGCGCCGTTCCGTGACCTGGCCGGTTCGCCGAGGTCTTGACGAAGTCGATCACAGAGCCCATCGGGCGTCTTAGAGCGGGGAGGCGACGACGCCGGCAGGTGTCACATGCCGCGCCGAGGCGTGCACGTCCCGGGTGAGCATCTCGCGGACCCGGTCGACGAGCTCTGTGGCGTGAAACGGTTTCGCGAGGAACCCGATGTGGGGACTGATGCGATCCATTTGGCCGACCGTATCGACGTAGCCCGACATGAACAGAATCCGTAGATCGGGCTGAAGACCGATGAGCCGCTGCGCCAGCGCCGGTCCGTTCATTTCGGGCATGATGACGTCGCTCAGCAGCAAATCAATCGAGCTGCGATTCTGCTCGAACAACGCGAACGCGACCGATGGCGACGCAGCTTCCAGGACGTTGTAGCCGTGTCGCCGCAGCATTTCGCCGACAATCGTCCGCACTGCCTGCTCATCCTCCACGAGCAGCACCGTTTCCTGGCTGCCGGGTCTGGGGGGCGGCGCCTGCGCCGGACGGTCGCGTTCACATCGGCCGACAACTGCCGGGAAGTACAGGCTGAACGCGCTGCCCTGTCCCAACTCGCTTTCAACAGCGATGAAGCCGTCACTCTGCTTGACGATCCCGTAGACCGACGCCAGACCGAGGCCGGTGCCCTTTCCGACGTCTTTCGTCGTGAAAAACGGCTCGAACAGGTGCGGGCGCGCATCGGGCGAAATGCCGATTCCGTTATCGCTGACGCGCAGGCGGACGAACTCGTTCGCATGGGCCGCCTCGATGTCGATGCCGGCTTCGAGCGCCGATCGGCTGACCCGCGCCACGTCCAGCTTGATGCAGCCGCCGCCCGGCAACGCGTCGCGGGCGTTCAGCACGAGATTCAACAGCGCCTGCTCGATCTGGATCGGGTCGATGCGTACCACGGCTGGTTCGTGTGCGAATTCGCACGTGAGCGTGATGTCCTCTCGAATCAACCGCGTCAGCATCGACCGCAGGGTCGTCACCGTCTCGTTCAGATCGACGTCTTTCGGCCTCAGAAGCTGCTTGCGGCTGAACGCCAGCAATTGTTGTGTCAGCGACGCCGCCCGTTTGCCGGCTTTGTGGATTTCCTCGACGTCCTGACGCTGCTCGACGGAGAACTGATCGCCGGCGAGGAGCAGCTCGGCGTAGCCGAGGATCGCCGTCAGCAGATTGTTGAAGTCGTGCGCGATCCCGCCGGCGAGCCGTCCAACCGTCTCAATCTTTTCGGTTTGCGCCAGGCGTTCGGCGAACTCCCGTTCGCGCTCGCGCAAAACCCGCTGCGCCTCGATCCCTTCGGAGATGTCGACCAGAAAGCCGTGGATTCCGATCAAGTTGCGCCTGGCATCAAACTCACCGATGCCCGTCAACATCACGTGGACGACCTCGCCGCGCAGATTTCTGAAATCGCCGCGGGCGTTCTCAACCCGGCCGTGACGCTTGATCGCGGTGACAAACCGCTTGCGAGCCCCAGGGTCGACGTAGAGCGACGGCAGGTCGGCCGCGAGCGCCTCCTGGCTCGAGGTGCAGCCGATCAGTCGCGCGAACGCGTCGTTGCAGGAAAGGAGGCGTCCGTCGACGCTGGAATCGTAGACAGCGAGCAGATTGTTTTCGACCAGCTCACGGTATCGAGTGGCCAGGTCGGTCATGACAGCCGCCGCACGGTTGTCGGTCCGCTGCCAACCCGGCGACGGCGCGCGAGGCGGCGAAAAAGGCTGCGGCGCGAAGGGTCTGGAAGTCTCGCCGCCACCCCCGCGGGGCCCCTCACCTGCCGTAAAACGCCAGGGATATGCTCACGCGCCGCCATGTCGAGGCGGGCTGGTCCGCCGTCCGCGCGCACGTCGCGGCGCGCACACGCCGAACCGGGACTCATGGTGGACTCACATGGGCTCCCCGAAGGAGTGCGGACGAAGTCGGGCATCCGGATCGGCCGGTCTATCGGCGGGTCACGGGCGTCGCAGTAATGACGGGCGCGTCGTCCGTGGGACGAGCCCGTCCCAGGAACGGACACTTCTCCAAGCAACCGGTCCGCCCTGGCGACGAATCAAGTCGCTGATATACAATCACTTACGGTTGGCCGTGGGTCTGGTCCACGATTTGCCTTCCGGGCGGGCGATCGTTTTCGGTTTCTTTTTCGTCTAACGTCTCAATAATTGACAACCATGGATATTGCTCGCCCGTCCAACGTGAGGAAAAAGCGAATCCGCCAGGCGGTTTACGGTGGCGTCCTACTCATCGCCGTGGTGCTGGTGAGCGTGGGCCTGTCGCGGCTGAAGCCGGCGGCGCCAACGGTAGAGCGCGCCGTTGTCTGGCCTGATTCCGTCAAGCGCGGTCCAATGGTCCGCCAGGTCCGCGGTCTCGGCACGCTCACGCCCGAGGACATCCGGTGGATTCCGGCGACCACGCAGTCGCGGGTCGAGAAAATCGTGCTGCGGCCAGGGTCGACGGTGAAGCAGGACTCGGTCATTCTCGAGCTGAGCAACCCCACGCTCGATCAGCAGCTGATGGACGCGCAGCTGAAGCTGCAGGCCGCCGTCGCGGGGCTTGAAAACCTGAAGGTGCAACTGCAGAACGACCTGCTCGCGCAGAAAGCCGCGGCGGCCAACGCCGAGGCGGATTACAACAAGGCGAAGATGCAGGCGCAAATGAACGAGGCACTGGCGAAAGATCAGCTGGTGTCGGACCTGGTGTTGAAGCAGTCGCAGGTCGATGCCGATGAGACCGGCGTCAAAAATACGATCGCCCAGGAGCAGCTGGCGAGCAAAACCGATTCGATGCGCGCCCAGCTCGCGGTGCAGCAGTCGACCGTCGATCAGGCGCGCGCCGTGCTCGGACTGGCCCAGCAGCAGCATGACGAACTGCGCGTGCGGGCCGGCCTCGATGGCGTGCTCCAGCTGGTGCCGGTGGAAGAAGGACAGCAGGTGGCACCGGGCACCAACCTCGCGCGCGTGGCGAATCCGGCACGCCTGAAGGCGGAGATCAAGATTGCGGAAACGCAGGCGAAGGACATTCAGCTCGGTCAAAAGGCCGAGGTGGACACGCGCAACGGCGTGGTGCAGGGACACGTGGTTCGAATCGATCCGTCGGTCATCAACGGGACGCGCACGGTCGACGTCACGCTGCGCGGCGAACTACCGAAGGGTGCCGTGCCCGATCTGAGCGTCGACGGCACGATCGAACTCGAACGGCTCAATGACGTCCTTTACATGGGACGCCCGGCGTTTGGTCAGGAACAGAGCGTGGTCGGTCTGTTCAAGATCGACGGTGACGGCGTCAACGCCGAACGCGTTCAGGTGAAACTCGGCGTGAGCTCGGTGAACACGGTAGAAGTGCTGTCAGGCCTCAAGGTCGGCGACCAGGTAATCCTCTCCGACATGTCGGCGTATGACGCATACGACCGGATCCGATTGAAATAGAAATAGGAGACACGCGAATGGCGCAGAACGGACAGCCGCTCATCAAGCTGGATGGTGTGACGAAGGTATTCTTCACCGACGAGGTCGAGACCCACGCGCTCTCCGGCATCCACATGGAAATCGGCAAGGGCGAATACGTGTCGATCGCCGGACCCTCCGGCTGCGGCAAGTCGACGTTGCTGTCGATTCTCGGTCTGCTCGACTCCCCCACCGAGGGCCAGTACCTCCTGAACAGCCGTCCGGTTGCGGAGCTCCCCGCCTCCGAACGCGCCCGCGTGCGGAATCGGGAGATTGGGTTCATCTTCCAGAGCTTCAATTTGATCGGTGACCTCACGGTCTTCGAGAACGTCGAGTTGCCGCTCACCTACCGCGGCATGAAGGCCGCCGAACGGAAACAGCGCGTGGAAGCGGCGCTCGAACGTGTGGGCATGGCGCACCGCGCCAAGCATCTGCCCAGTCAGCTCTCCGGCGGGCAGCAACAGCGCGTCGCCGTCGCGCGGGCCGTAGCCGGAGAGCCGCTCATCCTGCTCGCCGATGAGCCCACCGGAAACCTCGACTCGCGCAGCGGCGAGGCCGTCATGGACCTGCTGAAGGAGCTCCATCAGTCCGGGGCCACGATCTGCATGGTCACCCACGACCCGCGTTACGCGCGCCATGCCGAACGCAGCATTCACCTCTTTGACGGCCGCGTCGTGGAGGAGCGGATGGAAATGGCGATGACCGAATAACAGGTCGATGAGTTCCAGCGGGTCAAGAGCTTCGGGGTTCCGCCCTGAAGCCTCTTGACTCCCTGCACCCTTGAATGCGTGAACCGGTTGAACCTCCGGAGCCCTTGAAACCTCGAAGCTGTGGACCTCCGGAACCCCTTGCACTCCTGACCTAAATGCTGCCCGACCTCCGGTACGCCCTGCGCACCCTGACGACGTCGCCAGGATTCAGTGCGCTTGTCGTCATCGTGCTGGCGGTCGGAATCGGGGCGACGACCGCCATCTTCAGCGTCGTCGACGGCGTGCTGCTCGAACCGCTCCCCTTTGCCCATGCGGACCGGCTGATGGCCGTCGACACGACGGTCAGAAGCGAGCCTGACGACACGTCGTATCCGGATTTCGAGGACTGGCACGCCCAGACCCAGCTGTTCGAGCGCCTCGCCGTCTACTCGACGGACGCCGTGACGCTGACCGGCGTGGGCCCTGCGCAGTCGATTCCCGCCGCGGTTGTCACCCCCGAGTTCTTTCCGGCGCTGGGCACGGTTCCAGTCGTCGGACGCGTGTTTACGGTCGACGATAACAAGCCGGGCGCTGAACGGACGGTCATTCTGTCCGAGTCGTTGTGGACGTCGCGCTTCGACCGCGATCCCGCGTGCCTGGGGCGGTCCATCACCCTCGATGCCGAGCCGTTTACGATCGTCGGCGTTCTGCCGACACGGTTCCAATTTCCGTACGACGCGGAAGATCCGCCGCAGCTGTGGGTTCCGGTGTTCGCCTCGCGGTTCGCGACCCAGTGGGCCACCCAGCGCAACGCCAGTTTCCTGAAATCGATCGGGCTGCTCCGGCCTGGTGTTCTGCCCGAGCAGGCGCAGCGCGAGCTGTCAGCCATCGAAGCCCAGGCTATGGCCAGGTCGGGCCGGAGCGGCCAGCGCGCGGTGCTCGTGCGGCCGCTGCAACAGGCCCTGGTCAAAGACTATCGAGTGGGCTTGCTCGTCTTATTAGGCGCGGTGGGCTCGGTGTTGCTGATTGCCTGCGCCAACGTCGCCAACCTCCTGCTCGCCCGTGGATCGGTCCGACGCCGCGAAATCGCGGTACGCGCTGCTCTTGGCGCGTCGCGGGCGCACATCGTGCGGCAGCTGCTCGCCGAGAGCCTGACGCTTGGCACCATCGGCGGGATCGTCGGCGCCGTCTTGTCGCTCTGGACGATCGACGTCCTGGTCCGCATGAGCCCCGTCCAGATTCCGCGGCTTCACGCGGTTCACCTTGACGGCGTTGCACTGCTCTTCACGGCGCTCGTATCGGGGGCGACCGGGATGCTGACGGGCATCGTGCCGGCGCTCCAGCTCTCTGGTTCGTCGGCCGGGAGCGCGCTCAACGAAACGGCGCGCGGCGCGAGCAGCGCGCGCGCCACTGCCACGCGACAGCTGCTCGTGATCGGTGAAGTGGCCGTGTCGGTCGTGCTGCTCGCCTCCGGCGGCCTCCTGGTCCGCAGCCTGATGGCGCTCGAACACGTCAGCCCTGGCTTTGTGACCGAGCGCGCCCTCGCGATGCCGTTGACGCTTCCGCCGTCGCGTTACCCGGATGCGAAATCACAAACCGCGTTCGCGCGCACGCTTCACGCCGAGCTCCACCGACTGCCCGGGGTCTCGTCGGCCTCCATCGCCACCACGCTGCCGATGTCAGGGAACGACATCGGGCTGGGCTACGTCATCGAGGGACGCCCGGCCGAGCCCGGGACCCGTACCGCCGCGGCCTTCTTCGCGATCAGCCCCGATTACTTCGTCACCCTCGGCATCCCGGTCGTGCAGGGACGCGGCTTTACCGATCGCGACGACGAACATGCGCCCAACGTCCTCGTCGTCAGCCAGACGTTTGCGAGGACCCACTGGCCTGGCGGGAACGCGATCGGCCAGCGTGTCACGATCGGCTACAACCACACCGGCCCTCGTGAGATCGTCGGGATTGTCGGCGACGTGAAGCAAGGTGGCCTCGCCGACCGCGCGACGCCGCAAATGTACGCGCCGTTCGTGCAGACGCCGATGCCGTTCATCAGCGTCGTGGTTCGGACCAACTCCGCACCCGAGTCGGCGATGGCCTCGATCCGGGGGCTTCTCGCTCGCGTTGACCCGATGCAGGGCATCGGCGAGATGAAAACGCTCGATGAATACGTCTCCCAATCGATTGCGACACCGCGCTTTACCGCGACGCTCGTCGGCGCATTCGCGCTGCTCGCGCTGCTGCTCGCGGCGCTCGGCCTGTTCAGCGTGATGGCGTACTCGGTGGCGCAGCGACGCCGCGAGATTGGTGTTCGAATGGCGCTCGGTGCACAGGCGGGACACGTTCGGTCGCTCGTGCTCCGTCAGGCCTTGTGCCTCGGCGCCGTCGGCCTCGCCATCGGGCTGGCGGGCGGCCTCGGCGCCACGCGCCTCCTCGGCACGCTGTTGTTCGGCGTCACGCCGTACGACCCGGCGACT
>JBPYEE010000532.1:0-5024 GCA_051985095.1 Vicinamibacterales bacterium
GTTGAGATGCGCCAGATCCGGGGCGCATCGGGCACACGGCATGTCGGCGTCAATAAAACGCCAGCAACCTGCCCCCGAGACGGTGCAATGGAATTCCAGCAACATCACAATTCGCCCAGTCGTTTGGCGACCGCCGTGCGTCGCCGGATGCGGCCGCTGGCGTCTCGGTTGCATAATCCCAGGGCGTGGCCCAACCGTCATCTGATTTCGCTGACCGGCGCGGCGCCGGAACCGACCGGCGACAAAATTCACACGGCGGTCGCCGCGGTACCGATCGGTACACGTCATGGCGCTGGCGACGCCTGGCGTGGCTGCTTGCGGCGTCTGCCGCGTACTGGAGTCTGCGACTCCTCCCGGCAACGGTAAAGAACCGCTTCAGGCGAACGACAACACCGAATTCTTAACTCCTCGACAGGTTGGGCGGATTCTCACCCAGCGCGGTCGCCAGGTCGACGAGATGCTCCTGCTCCTGCCGCAGGATGTCGCGGATGTCCTCGGCGATCGCGAACTCGCCGAGCGATTCGCACTCGCCGACGCGCGCCTGGTACGCCCGGATTGTGTCGCTCTCATACTGCAAGTCTGCCCGCAGGATCTCGCGTGCATCATCGGACTGCTTGACCGGCTTTGACGCGACGGTCGGCATCCCGCCGAGATAGTCGATATGTTTGGAGATGGTGAGCGCGTGCTGCAGTTCCTCCCGGGCATGCGCTTCGAGTTCCTTGGCGATGTTCATGTACTCGGCGCCTTTGAGGACCTGCGAGTACACAACGTACGCGATCACCGCCTGGTACTCGCGCCCCAGGTCGTCATTCAACCGCTCGATCAACTGTTGACGCGTAATGGTTCTGGTCTGCGTGGTCGTTGCACTCGACATCTTCGCCTCCAGTCACCGGATGGCACTCATCCAGGGACCGAGGCTCCTCGTGCAAAAGGACTACCGTGAGACTCAGCCGGCTGAGCTGGTCACGATTGCCGGTTCTTCCAGCTGTGAATTAAATGATCGGCGGCGCGCCAGGCCAGCGCCTGCACGGTCAACGTCGGATTATGCGCCCCGCTGGTCCCCATCGTCGACGCGCCAAGGATGCCCAGATTCGGCACCTCGTGGGAGAAGCTCCAACGGTCGACGACGTTGCGGTCGGGGTTGTCACCCATGCGCGTACCGCCGTACGCGTGGGTCGCGACGCCCATCGGGCCGCCGAGCGGACCGCGCTGCACGGCGATGGCGCCCGCTTCGCGATACCACGCCTCCATCTTGTCCTGCATAAACGCCGCGATCTTACGCTCGTTGTCCTTGTACTCCGCCGTGATGCGGACCACCGGATCGCCGAGCGGGTCCTTCACGACCGGGTCGAGATCGAGGAAGTTGTCTTCGTACGGCAGCGTGGTCTTCTGGATGTAGGCGGTGTTGGTGCGATCCGCGTTCGTTCGGATGAACGTTTTCCAGGCCGACCCCCAGTTAGGCGCCAGGCCGAACGTGTTCATCCCGGCGGCTGCAATCGGTCGGCGGTCCGAATACACCCAGAGGTTGCCGCCGCCGATAAAGTCGAGGCTCGCGTGGTCGAAGTTATCGTCGGCCCAGTCGTCGACCGCGACGCCCTGCGCCGGCAAGCCGTACCAGCTATGGAGATCGAAAGGGAAGAGCGCCGTCACCGCTGCGCCCTGATGATGACTGAAATAGTGACGGCCAACCTGTCGGTGTCTGTTCGACAGGCCGTTGGGAAACGCCGTTGACCTCGAGAGCAGCAGCAAACGAACGTTTTCGTAGGTGTAGCTCGCCAGCAGCACGACGCGCGCCGGCTGGAAGTACTCGACGCCGTCGGTAACATAGGTGACGCCGCTCGCCCGTCCCTCTTGGTCGACTTCGATCCGCGTCGCATGGGCGCGCGTGACGACTTTCAATCGGCCCGTCGCCTGCGCACGCGGGATCGTCGTCACCATCGTCGAATTCTTGGCGTCGACGTGACACCCGCCGCGGTTGCAGAAGCCGTGATACATGCAACCGGAGCGATTCTGGTAGGGTCGCGAGTTGATGGCCGCAGGACCAGCGAACGGATGCCAGCCGAGCGATCGAGCCGAACCCGCCATCTTCTCGATGTAGTCCGTCCATCGCAGCGGCGGCATCGGATAGGGCCGCCTCCGCGGGGCTTCGAAGATGTTGCCGCGCGCATCGATCTTGCCCACGAGGTTTCCCGCCTGACCTGAGACCCCGATTTCATATTCGACCTTGTCGTAAAACGGTTCGAGTTCGTCGTAGCCGAACGGCCAGTCCTCGACGGTCGACTCTTTCGGAATGCGCGAGGCCCCGTACCGGCGCGTCGTGTCGGTGACCACTTTGAAGTCCCATGGATTCAGGCGCCAGCTTTGGGCCCAGTAGTGCAGCGTTGTGCCGCCGACCCCGTTCTGCATCGGGTGGATGGTGCCGCGTGGCAGCATGGGCGACGTGGCCGACGCGCGTGATGTCGGGATCTCCTGATTGGCCTTTTGCACTGCCTGTGGCCAGCCGCGATAATTGTTGCGCAGCTCGTCAGGTGCGAAGTCTTTGCGCGTCAGCCATGTGCCTGCCTCGAGGCCGACCACCTCGAGCCCGGCCTGCGCGAGCGGCAGTGCCGCGACGCCGCCGGCGGCGCCGAGTCCCACGATGACGACGTCGGTCTCTTTGAGTCTAGTCGCCACGGCGTGGATCGGCTTTCGTAAACGCGTCGTAGTCGTAGGCCGACCGGTGATTCGGCTTGAGCTGCTGCGATTCGAGATTTCTCTGATCAGCTGCGGTCACCATCGTCCGCACCCCGGGGTAGCCGATCAGATCCCAGCCGGCGAAGTTCTTGTTGCCGCCATAGAACGGGTCCCCGAACATGCCCTGGTGCGTGTGTGCGAGCACTACGGCGAAGAATTGCGCGGAGCTGCCGTCGAATCCGGTCGCCGCGCCGGTTTCGACGTCGATCAGCACCGAATCCTGGTCGGTTGATGCCAGGTCGCGGAATGGTTTGCCGCGCGACGAGCGGGCGTACCGATCGAGCGCCGCGAGCCCCGACGCGTATGTCGGCCGGAGCGAGGCCAAGGGACCCGCCAACGCCCGATCGATGTAGCGCGTCGCTCCCGCCTCGACGGCGCCAGGTCCGCTGGCGTCGTTCGGAATCAGGCGTGCGACGACCGCATCGAGGATCTCCATCTCCTGGACCGATAGGCTCTCTGGGGGAGCGCTCTGGGCAGCGACGGCCGGCATCGGGCGCGCGACCGCGATGCCCCCTGCCACGGCGAGGCTCTTCAGCAGATCACGACGGGAGATGAATGTCGTCATTTGCGTTCGTAGGTGGCGACCAGCTCGCCCTGGCCAAGAATGTGTCCTTTGATCGCATCGAGCAGATCACCGCGGGTCAGGCCCGGCTTCAGGTCGGGAACGAGGTCGAGCGCATACACGACGAAATGATAGTGATGCACCTTGCCTGGCGGAGGCGCGGGACCTCGGTAAAAGGGGCGCCGGAATCCCGACAATCCTTGGACGGCCCCGGCAATTTCCTTCGGCATCGGCTGGTCCGGCTCGAATGGAATCGCCTCGGGCAGCGCTGCCGCATCAGGCGGGATGTTGTAGATCACCCAGTGGACGAACGGTGGCGGATTGCCAGCATCGGGATCCTCGCAGACCACCGCAAACGACCGGACGCCCTCGGGCACGTTCGACCACGCCAGCGGCGGCGAGTCGTTGCGTCCGTCGGGGGTGTATTGGCGCGGCATCGGCTGGTCGTCGCTCAACGCGGCGCTGGTGACGACGAGGCGATGGGAGGGACCCTGTGCCGCTCGTGCCTGCTTGAAGATCTCGGCAATCTCCGTGTGACCGCCGATTGCCGCCAGCATCCAGGCGGTTCGCCCGTTGGTGTCCGCCACATTCATGTCGGCGCCGTGCTCCATCAGCTGGCGCACCATGTCGGCGTGGCCCGCCTGCGCCGCCTTCATGAGCGCCGTCCAGCCGTCGCCATCCTTGGCGTTCACGTCGGCGTGGCGCTCGAGCAACAGCTGGACAACCTCGACGCAGTTGACAGCGGCAGCCGACAGGAGCGGCACGACCTCGCCCTCGATGCCATTCGGCGCAAGGCCTGACGCCAGCGCCAGCCGAACAGCTGCCGGATGACAGCCTGCGGCGGCGAGCGCGAAGTCGCCGGCGTTCGGCTTGATCCCCTTCCGTTCCAACGCCTCCATTGCACCGGCCTGGCCTTCGGCGGCAGCGTAGGTCATCGGCGTTCCGTGACCGGCGTCGGCCGCCGCCGGATCGGCGCCGGCCGCGAGCAGAAGATCGAGCGTGGCGAGGTCCCCACTGGTCGCGGCCGCCATCAACGCGGTGCGGCCCTGGTTGTCCTTTGCATTTGGGTCAGCTTTGCTGGCGATCAGCTGCCGGACAGCGTCTGAGTAGCCACCGAACGCGGCGACCATCAACGCCGTCATCCCGCCGGTATTCTTCATATTGACGTCGGCGCCCTTGGTCATGAGCAGTTTCAGGATATCGATACGATTCGCCGACGCGGCGCGCATCAGCGCGGTCGTGCCATCCTGGCCCGCCAGTTTCACGTCCGCGCCCGCCTGGATCAGAAGCTCCGCGATTGCCGTCTTCCCCTCTGATGCCGCGATCATCAACGGGGTCATGCCGGTGGCGTCGAATGCGTTGACGTCCGCGCCACTGGCGATGAGCGACTGCGCGGCCTTCACATCGCCATACAGGACCGCGTCGGAGAGCGAAGTGGACTGCAGCGCAAGTGCAACAACGATCGCGATCATGAGTGACCTATATCTTCAATGCTTCGTTTTCTTCCGCGCGCCTGGCCGAGCGGCCGTCGCCTGCTGCCATGCCAGCGTCAGCGCCGTGCCCACGATCTCCTCATCCGCCCGTGCCAAGTGGACGCGTGTGCATCCCTGGCGGCCCCACGCGCCGTTTTCCGGCGCGAAGACATCAGGGCGATCGCGCAGGAGGGTCTGCTGCTGGTCGGGCGACACCTTGACCATCCCGGTCTTGTTACCCGGATGTAGCGTCGCGA
>JBPYEE010000533.1:0-19869 GCA_051985095.1 Vicinamibacterales bacterium
GCCACCGCCTGGCATTCCAACAAGTTCCTCAACCCGGTCACCGACGGCGCAGTCGTGCCAATTCTGCATTTGAACGGCTATAAGATTGCGAATCCCACCGTGTTCGCGCGGATCTCGCGCGACGAACTCGACCAGCTTCTGCGCGGGTACGGCTGGACACCCTACATCGTCGAGGGCCACGAGCCTGCGATGATGCACGCGTTGATGGCGGACACGCTCGACCGCGTGGTCACGGAACTTCGCCAGATTCAACACACCGCACGGACCAGCGGCGTCGCCCGCCGGGCACGCTGGCCCATGATCGTGCTCATCACGCCCAAGGGCTGGACCGGTCCCAAAACCGTCGATCACCAGCCGGTCGAAGGGACATTTCGTGCACACCAGGTGCCGATTACTGACCCCGCCACCAATCCGGAGCACCTCGCCCTCCTCGAACGCTGGATGAAAAGCTACCGTCCGGAAGAGTTGTTCGACGCGGACGGCGCGTTCAGGCGTGAGTTGGCGGCGCTCGCGCCCAGCGGAGAGCGGCGCATGAGCGCCAACCCACACGCCAACGGCGGGCGGCTGCTGCACGAGCTGCGGCTGCCCGACTTCCGCGACTATGGCGTCGTCGTGCAGACGCCGGGCGGCACCGATGCCGAAGACACGCGCGTGCTCGGACGCTTTCTGCGCGACGTCATTGCCGCGAACAGCCGCGAACGGAATTTTCGGCTGTTTGGGCCCGATGAGACGGTCTCGAACCGGCTCGAGGCGGTGTTTGCCGAGACCAACCGGCAGTGGCTGGCGGAAACGGAGCCCGGCGACGAGTGGCTGGCCCCCGATGGACGCGTCCTGGAAGTGCTCAGCGAGCACCAGTGCCAGGGTTGGCTGGAAGGCTACCTGCTCACCGGCCGCCACGGACTGTTCAACACCTATGAGGCGTTCGCCCACATCGTCGATTCGATGTTCAACCAGCACGCAAAATGGCTGAAGGTCTCGCGCACCCTGCCGTGGCGGCGCCCCATCGCCTCGCTCAACTACCTGCTCGCCAGTCACGTCTGGCGCCAGGACCACAACGGCTTCACACACCAGGATCCCGGCTTCATCGATCTCGCCCTCAACAAGAAAGCGGAGGTCGTGCGCGTCTACCTGCCACCTGATGCGAACTGCCTGCTGAGCGTCATCGACCACTGCCTGCGCAGTCGCAACTACGTCAACATCGTCGTGGCGGGTAAACACGCGGCGCCGCAGTGGCTGGACCTCGATGCGGCCGTCCGGCATGCGGCCGATGGGATCGGCATCTGGGAGTGGGCCAGCTCGGACCGGCAGGCAGAGCCGGATCTCGTCATGGCCGCCGCCGGCGACGTTCCGACCCTCGAGACGCTGGCGGCCGTGGCGCTCCTGCGCCACCACCTTCCCGCGCTCAAGATCCGGATGATCAACGTGGTCGATTTGATGAAGCTTCAGCCGCCCAGTGAACATCCCCACGGGTTGAGCGATAGCGACTTCGACCTGCTCTTCACGAAAGACAAGCCGATCATCTTCGCCTATCACGGCTACCCGTGGCTGATCCACCGGCTGACCTACCGCCGCACGAATCATCCGAACCTGCACGTGCGCGGCTACAAGGAAGAAGGCACGATCACGACGCCCTTCGACATGACGGTGCTGAACGATCTGGATCGGTTTCACCTGGCGGGCGACGCCATCGATCGGTTGCCGCAGCTCGGCGCACGCGCGGCCTACGTCAAGCAGCTCCTCAACGAGCGTCTGGTCGAGCACGAGCAGTACATCCGCCGGTACGGCCAGGATATGCCGGCGATTCGCGATTGGCGCTGGCCGCTTGCCTCCTGACCAGGAGGCTTCGACGACAGAAAGGAAGCGAGTCGTGCGTGTTGACCATTTTCGTGTCCGGCCCGGCGATCGTCATGTGCTGCGGCGACGCTCGCCGGCCGATACCGGACCATTCGCCGACAAAGATGCGGCGTCGAAGCATCTGGAGCGCGGTCTCCGCCGCCTGGAACAGCTGCAGGAATTGCTGTACGCCCATGACCGGTATGCCCTCCTGCTCATCTTTCAGGGCATGGATGCGGCCGGAAAGGACCATGTCATCAAGCACGTGATGGCCGGTGTCAGTCCACAGGGAACCGAGGTGCATTCGTTCAAACAGCCTTCATCGGAAGAACTGGCCCACACGTATCTCTGGCGGGCGGCCAAAGTCCTGCCGGCGCGCGGCCGTATCGGCATCTTCAACCGGTCGTACTACGAAGAGGTCCTCGTGGAGCGTGTCCATCGCGCTCCTCGACAACGAGAAACTACCCGCTCGACTGCTGACGTCGCACGTCTGGAAGGAACGATTCGACGACATCAATGCTTTCGAGCGCCATTTGTGGCGCAACGGCACCGTCATCCGGAAGTTCTACCTGCATGTCTCAAAGGCAGAACAGGCCCGTCGCCTCCGTGAGCGGCTCGACAATCCGGCGAAAAACTGGAAGTTCTCGGAAACGGACCTGCTCGAGCGCGACAAGTGGATGGCGTACCGAACCACCTACGAGCGGACGCTCGCAGCGACCAGCCATCATCACGCGCCGTGGTATGTGATTCCGGCCGACCACAAGTGGTTCGTGCAGGCCCTGGTGGCCGACGTGGTCGTCGAGGCGCTCGAGGATCTGGACCTGTCGTTTCCGAAACCATCGGCGCGCCAGAAGCGCGCGCTCGCCTCCGCGCGTCGCCGGCTGGGCGGGTAGCCGTATTACCCTCGACGCGAACACGGAGGGAGCGGCGACACCGTCGATCGGCCCGAACACCCCTGACGTGTCGCATCGAACGCGGCTTGGGTAGGTGAGAGGATTGTGGATTCGTGCTGCCGCCAGGCAGGGACGCGGAGCTTATCCGCTACGGTCAGAGCCGCTCCCAGTAGTTCGCCCATCGCATTGACCTTCCGGGCGATGCGAACTCCGCGGTTGTGGAAGTGCTGGCAGCTCTCAAATCGTCATCGTCATGCGTTACGTGAGTGGCTCCTGGCTCTGGAGCGGGCTAACCTTGCGACGCTACAGCATCGGCGATACTCTTGCGCAATGCGGCCGCTTCGCTATTACATCAACGTCACATTGGACGGGTGCTGCGATCATCGTGCAATGCTCCCGGACGAGGACGTGTTTCGTTACGCGGCCGAGAACCTCGAACAGGCCGATGCCCTCCTCTTCGGCCGGGTGACTTACGAAATGATGGAGGCAGCGTGGCGGCCGCCGGCGCAGACGGGAACCAGACCTGACTGGATGGAACCCTTCGCCCGGACGATCAACGCGCTAAAGAAGTACGTCGTGTCGAGCACCCTGGACCGGGTCGACTGGAACGCGGAGCTCGTGCGCGGGGATCTCGGGAAGGCCGTTCAGCAGCTCAAGCGGGAGTCGGGTACGGGACTGTTCGTGGGAGGCGTGAAGCTTGCGCTGGCGTTGGCGGAGCTGGGACTGATCGATGAGTACGAGTTCGTGGTGCATCCCAGGCTGGCGGGCCACGGGCCGACGTTGTTCGCGGGGCTGTCGAAGCATGTCGACTTGAGCCTCGTGAGCCGGCTGGAGTTCGGCTCGGGGGCGGTGGCGTTGCGATATGAGCCAAGAAGGTAGCCATTGCTTGTTCGCCCGACTCGGGCCAGGCCTTCCGGAGTCTCGACCAACCTGACCATCGCCAGCGCATCCCGGTGACCCGTTAGTCGAGCAGGCCCCGCCTGATTCGTCTCGTTCGTGCTTCGGAATCTTGTCCGCGACGAAGAGGGGCCAGGCGATTTCGACGCGTCGTTGGCCGGACCAGGACCGGCTCCGTGCCGGACGACGCGCTCCCGAAGACGATGGCGTGCCTCTCGTCCACTGTTGACAGCAACGTCGCGTAGTCCTCGCGTCTGCAGCTCTTCAGACACCCTTCACCGGGTGACATCCCTTCTGCACTCGTCGCGAAGCGTTGGATTCAGCGCATCGCAGCTCTGCTCATGACCATCCCCGGGCCGACCGCCCTGCTGCTCGTTGCGTTTGGCGTGCACAGAGTCATGGCGTTCGTCGTCGGCGAGCGGTTGCAGGAGTTCGGCACTCGAGTGTCGTTCGGCACCCAGGGCAAGGGATATCCTGACCCTCGTGCTGCCGCTTCTTATGACGGCCGGGACGGTCGCCGACCTTGCGGCATCGCTGGTCGTGACGCGGCTGACGGCATCGCTGCTCTTTGACGCCTCGGCGGGGTGACCCCCTGACCTTCCTCGTTCCGATCTGCCGGGCATCGCAGCGGCCGGGGCATGTCTGATTCCGGCGGGCCTTGCAGCTCGTATCTCCCTGTTCAGGCGCTCAGGAGCTCATGACGTTTTCATCGTGGTTTTGGTATGGTAGGCGCCTCATGACGACACACATCACCCGGCTCGTGCTCACTGGGATGACGCTTCTCGCGGCGCGTCCGGCCGCCGCTGCGTCCTGCGAAAGCCTTGCGAACCTGCAGCTCGGGACGGACGTCTCGATTACGGCCGCCACACTGGTGACCGCCGGGGTGTTCACACCTCCGGGTGCTCGTGGCGGCCGCGCGCTCGACAATCTGCCCGCGTTCTGCGACGTCCAGGGACTGTTGAAGCCGACACCTACCTCCGCCATCCGCTTCGAAGTGTGGCTACCGGCCTCCAGCTGGAACGGCCGGCTGCAGGTGGTCGGCAACGGCGGGCTGGCGGGCACCATCGGATATGCGGCGATGGCCGCGGCGCTGCGGAACGGGTTCGCCACAGCCAGTACGGACACCGGGCACACGACGACCGAGCCGCCCACGTGGCTCGAGGATCGCGAGCGCCTGATCGACTACAGCTACCGTGGGCTGCATCTGACAACCGTCGACGCGAAAGCGATTCTGAGCGCCTTCTACGACCAGCCGGCGAAGTACGCGTATTACACCGGATGCTCGACCGGCGGCAAACAGGGACTGATGGAAGCGCAGCGGTATCCCTCTGACTTCGACGGCATCCTGGCTGGCGACGCAGCGAATTCCTGGACGCACCAGATGGCCAGCGAAGTCTGGAATGGCGTCGTCACGAGCTCGTCATCTACGAACCTCTCCAAGGAGAAGCTGCAGCTTGTCCAGGACGCGGCACTCGCCAAATGCGACGCGCTCGACGGCGCGAAAGATGGGCTGGTCAGCGATCCCGTGCACTGCCAGTTCGATCCCGAGGTCCTGCAGTGCCGAGGCGCCGAGTCGGCGAGTTGCCTGACGGCCGCCCAGGTCGAAGCCGTCCGCAACGTCTATCGTGGTCCCCTGAACCCGCGAACCGGCAAGCGCGTCTATCCTGGTCTCTATCCCGGCGGCGAAATGGGCTGGGCGAGCGGTGTTGTGATCAATCGAACGGGGACCTCAGGGGTGAGCTCGAACGAGTTCTGGAGCTACGCCCTTTTTCACCAGCCGGATTGGCCCTTCCGCACGTTCGACTTCGATCGCGATCTGACGCGCGCCGATGCCGAACTGGCGCCGATTACGAACGCCACCAATCCGAAGCTGGACGAGTTCGACCGGCTTGGCCACAAATTGATTTATTACCACGGCGCGGCGGACCCCCTGATTCCGGCGCAAAACGGCGTCGACTACTTTGAAAGCGTGGTGGCCGCTCAACGCGGGCTCGACCGCACGCAACGGTTCTTCCGCGCGTTTCTCGTGCCTGGTTTGTATCACTGCTCAGGCGGTCCCGGGCCGATTGCCTTCGGCACTGCCGAGCCCGCGCCGGAGTCGCAGCAGGACGCGGACCATGACATTCTCCGCGCCCTCGAGCGGTGGGTCGAACAGGGTACGGCTCCGGCAGAAGTCATCGCCACGAAGTACGTCGACAACGATCCGAAGAAAGGGGTCGCGCTCCAGCGGCCGCTCTGCCCGTATCCGCAGGTCGCGCGATACAAAGGAACCGGCGAAATGAACGAAGCGGCAAGCTTCGTGTGCACGACGCCGAAGTAGCCGATGCGAGGGCGGCGGGCATTTCTGGCGCAGCTCCCGGTCGGCCTGGCAGGCATCGTCGCCGCCGGTCGCGCGCGCGCCGTCAGCGCGTCTTCGCAATCGACGCCGGCAGCCAGTCATCCCGCCCCGCTCCTCCGGGAGCTCCCGGCCGGCGCGCCGACGCTCAGGTGGAGACCGGACCATCGCGATCTCGTCTACACGTTCGGCGGCGCCCCGGCGAAGCACCGGATCGCGCCAGGAACGCGCATCGTGACGTGGACCGAGGACTGCTTCGATGGGGCCGTCAGAACGGCCGACGACCTGCCGTCGAAGGTGATGCCGCCCGGACACGACAATCCGCAGACCGGTCCGTTCTACGTCGAGGGCGCGCAATCAGGAGACACAATCGCCGTCCATCTGCGGACGCTCGAGCCGGCGCGCGACTACGCGGTGTCGTCGTTTGCCCCGGGGTTTGGTGCCCTGGTCGGCACCGACCGCACGGCGATGCTCGCAGCCGATCTGCCCGAGACATCGTGGCGTTACGAGTTGAACGCCGCGCGCACAGCCGCGCGCGCCGCGTCTCGTGACGGCAGGTCCAGCTGGGACGTGCCGCTTGCGCCCTTTCTCGGCTGTCTCGGCGTGGCACCATCGGCCGGCGAGGTCCGCAGTACGATCGTTCCCGGCTCGTTCGGCGGGAACATGGATTGCCCCGAGGTCAGGGCCGGCAACACGGTTTTCCTCGGAGTGAACGTGCCGGGCGCGCTGCTCTCGTTCGGAGACGGGCACTATGCGATGGGCGACGGCGAGATCATGGGCGCCGCGATCGAAGGCGCGTTGAACGTCGAGGTCTTCGTCGAGCTGATGAAGCATCAGGTCACGCCGGTGCCGCGGATCGAAAACGCCGAAGAAGTGATGTTCGTTGGCGCAGGACGCCCCCTCGAAGACGCCGCGCGCGTCGCGTTCAAGGCGATGGTGGAGTTCGTGCGTGAGCGCAGCGGCCTGACCGAGCTGGACGCCTATCAGTGTGTCTCGCAGATCGCTCGCGCCCCGATCATCCAGATCGTGGATCCCGAATACACGGTGCTCGTGAAAATCGAGAAGCGCGGAATTCCGGCCCGGCCGCCGGGATGAGAACCGCCTCGCGCCGCGCAACGCCATGGCGAGACCAATCTGGACGGCGCTGACGCTGGTCAGCGTGCTGACGCGGGCTGCCCCGACGCCGGACGGTCGCGCCGTCGATGATTGGCCGGCCTACGGTCACGACGCCGGCGGCACGCGCTACTCGACGCTGACGCAGATCTCGCGCGCCAACGTCACGCGGCTACGAGTCGCCTGGACGTATCACACCGGCGATGTGTCCGACGGCCGAGACGGGCCGCGACGGAGCGGGTTCGAGACAACACCGATCGTCGTCGACGGAACCATGTTCGTAACGACCGGGTTCAATCGCGTTCTCGCGCTCGATCCGGAGACCGGCCATCAGCGCTGGTCGTTTGATCCGATCGTGGAATTGCACGGCGAGTACGGCGACGGACTGATCAACCGCGGCGTCGCCACCTGGCTCGATGCCGCGGCGCCTCCGGGCCGTCTCTGCCGGCGGCGGATCTTTGAGGCGACACTCGACGCCCGGTTGATCGCGCTCGACGCAGCAACAGGCGAGCCCTGCCGGGACTTCGGCGAGCGCGGACAGATTAGCCTCCGCCACGTGTCGGCCTATCAGGCGGGCTGGTATCACATGACCTCGCCGCCGGCGGCTGTTGACGATGTGGTCGTGGTCGGGTCGGCGATCGACGACAACGTCCGCGCGCGCATGGCCAGCGGGGCCGTGCGCGGCTTCGACGCGCGCACCGGCGCGCAGCGGTGGGCCTGGGATCCGATGCCGGCCGCCGTGCAGACCCAGTCGGGTGCGGCCAATGCGTGGTCGGTGATGGCGGTCGACGCCGCGCGCCATCTGGTTTTCGTGCCCACGGGCAGCGCGAGCCCCGACTACTATGGTGGCCGGCGCCCGGGCGACGACAAGTGGGCGAACTCGGTCGTGGCGCTACGTGCCCAGACGGGCGACCTGGTCTGGGGCTTTCAGCTCGTCCACCACGACCTCTGGGACTACGACACGGCCTCGCCGCCTCTGCTTGCCAGCGTCGTCCGCGGCGGACGATCGATTGCGGCCGTCGTGCAGGGCAACAAGACGGGGTTCCTCTTCGTGCTCGAACGCGACACGGGCGAGCCGATCTTCCCGGTCGACGAGCGGCCCGTTCCGAAGAGCGACGTGGCGGGAGAGGTCGCCTCGCCGACGCAGCCCTTCCCGGTCGCACCGCCGGCGATCGCGCCCCAGCGGGTCGCCGCCGTGGACGCCTGGGGAGCGACGCCGTCGGATCGCGCATCGTGCCGCGCGCAATTCGACGCGCTGCGCAACGAGGGACTGTTCACACCGCCAAGCGTTCAGGGAACACTCGTGTTGCCCGGGATGTTTGGTGGAATGAACTGGAGCGGATCGGCCTTCGATCCGTCGCGCGGGCTGGTCATCGCGAACACGACCGTCCTCGCCGCGAAAGCGCGACTGCTTCCGCGCGCGCAGTTCGACGATCGCAGCCTCCGGACAGAGGACGGCGAGTATGCGACCCAGGCCGGAACGCCGTACGGGTTGTTCCGCCGATTCATCCAGGCCCCATCCGGGCTGCCGTGCACCCCGCCACCCTGGGGCCTTCTGACGGCGGTTGATCTGGCGGCCGGCACCATCCGCTGGCAAGTGCCGCTCGGATCGCTGGACACCTTCGGCGGCGCGTCGACGGGATTGACCTCCCCGAGCGGGTCCTTCTCGCTCGGCGGACCGATCATCACCGCCGGCGGTCTGGTGTTCATTGCGGGGACGTTCGATCCGTATCTGCGCGCCTTTGATATCGAGACGGGTCGCGAACTCTGGAAGGGCGAGCTACCCGCAAGCGGCCATGCGACGCCGATGACGTATCAGATGCGATCGAACGGCCGCCAGTTTGTCGTAGTCGCGGCGGGTGGGCACGCGAAAATTGGCGAGGAGAAGGTCGGCGACGCCCTGGTCGCCTTCGCGTTGGACGGTGGACGCTAACGAGGGCCTACGGGCGTGACTCGCCGCACCCGAATGGATGCGATAGGTTCGGTGTCGGCGCACCCCTGGCGCGCCGGCCGGCCGCCCACGCGTATTCTCGCAATTCGGCTGCAGGCGTTCGGGGATCTCGTCATCACGCTTCCCTATCTGCTCGCCTTGCAACAGACGGTTCCCGACGCGGTGATCGATCTGGTGACCCGGCGCGAAAACTGTGACCTCCCGCGGGCCGTCCGGCTGTTCCGCCACGTCGACGGGATGGGAGGCGGCCGCAGCGAACGTGCGCAACTCCTCCTCACCCCGACGCTCCTGCCCCGCCTTATCGCGCGCCGGTACGACGTCGTGGTTGATCTCCAGAACAACCGCGTGAGTCGAACGATCCGGCGTGTCCTGGCGCCCAGGGCCTGGGCTTCGTTCGATCGTGACTCGCCGGTGAGCGCCGGCGACCGCACACGGCGCACGATTGAATGGGCCGGATTTCCGCTGCGTCGCGTCGAAGCGGCGGTCCCGTTACACGACGCCCGCGTCGGCGACGGACCGTTGCGTGATGCCGGGTACGATCCCGCCCGCGAGCTGATCATCGTCAGTCCGGCCGGCGCATTCGCGACACGCAACTGGCCAATCGAGCGCTACGCAGAATTCGCAGCGCTCTGGCCGCCGGAACGATCGGCGCAGTTCGCTGTTCTCGGATTACCGACGCTCGAGGACAAGGCGGCCGTGCTCCGGCGGGCGCTTGGTCATCGTCTGCTGAATCTGGCCGGCCGCACGCGGCCCGCCGAAGCGCTTGGAATCGTGCAACGCGCGGCGCTGGTGATCACGGAGGACTGCGGCCTGATGCACATGGCGTGGGTGTCAGGCGTGCCGACCCTGGCGTTGTTCGGCTCGAGTCCGCACGTGTGGTCCGCGCCGCTTGGCGACCACACGGTGTGCCTGCACTCGGGCGACTTGGAGTGCGGCGCGTGTCTGGAGGCGACCTGCCGGTATGGTGACGTTCACTGCCTGACGCGCCACAGCGCCGAATCGGTCGTCGCCCGTGCGCTAACCTTGATCGCGCACGCCTCCACCATGCGCGTCAAGCTTGTCTGAAGAACGCGGGAGTCGGCTCACTCCTCGCGAAGCGCCGCGACGGGATCCAGTGAGGCCGCGCGACGGGTCGGCACGTACGCCGCGACGAGCGCCACCGCCGCCAGGAGCGCCGCCACGCCGACGATCGTCTTCGGATCGAGCGGCGTCACGCCAAAGAGCAGCGCCGCCAGCAGACGTGTGGACGCCGCGGCCACGACCACGCCGGCCAGCACGCCGGCCGCGGCAAGCTTCGCGGAATAACCGAGCATCGCCCGCACAATGTCCCGTGGACTCGCGCCAATCGCCAGACGGACGCCGATCTCCCTGGTGCGCTGGGACACGATATTCGACAGGACGGCGTAGGTCCCGAGCGCGGCGAGGATCAGCGCAACGGCCGCGAAGGTCGCCAGCAGCTGCAGCATCTGCGTGCGGCCGGCGAGTTCGTCGGCCACGATTTCGTCCATCGTGCGGAGTTCCGACACCGGCTGGTCGGCGTCGACCGAGTGGACGGCCTGCTGCAACTCTGCCGAGACCGTCAGCGGCGGACGCGCGGTCAGAACCGCGATTTCGGACGGCTGAAAGAAGGTGATGTCGGTCTGCGGGAACGGCACATAGACCGCGGGTTTCAGATCGAGATCGATTCCGCGCTCGCGCATGTCGTCGATGACGCCGACAATGGTCATCCACCGTCTCGCGCCATCGCCGGTGCCCGTATCGATTCTGTGGCCGATCGCGCTGCCGGTAGGCCAGTACAGCCGAGCCAGTGACGCGCTCACGACGACCACAGGCGGCGACTCGGGCCGATCTCGTGCGTCGAGCAGCCGACCCTCCCGGAGGTGGGCACCCAACGTCTCGAGATAGCCGGCGCTCACGAGGCGGAACAATGCGTCCTGACCGACGCCCTGGGGCGGCGGCTGGCCCTCGATGAGAAGCGACATCGTGTTGCCCCGCGACGTGTAGGGCAGGTCTGACGAGAGGCCGGCCGACACTGTCCCGGGAATCGCCCGCACGCGCGTCAGCACCTCGTCGTAGAAGCGCCGACGCGTCGCCGCGTCCTGGTATTTCGGCATCGGGATGGAGAGATTGGCAGTCAGAATCCCGCGCGAGGAAAAGCCCGGGTCGACGGCCGCAAGATGAGCCAGCGTCTCAATCAGCAGCGTCGCGCCGATGACGAGAACGAGCGCGATGGCGAGTTCGGCGACGACGAGGAGGTTGGCAAGGCGGCGATGGCGATGGCCAATGACACTCCGTGCGGTCGGAACGATGCGCGCCAGCTGCAGCGCGGGTGCAAGACCGAAGAGGATGCCAGCCCCGACCGAGACGGCCGCCGCAACGAGAAGCGCCCGGGTATCGAGGTGGAGCTCGACGTACCCGGCCACGGCAGGCGGGACCAACCGTTGGAGCGCCGGCAGGCTAAACCGCGCGATCACCACGCCGAGGGCGCCGCCGGCAGCTGACAGCACGACGTTCTCAGTCAGCAGGCCCCCGACCACCGACCGCGGCGACGCGCCGAGCGCGAGCCGGACAGTGACATCGTGTTGCCGGCGGGCGCTTCGCGCGAGGAGAAGGTTGGCGACGTTGGCGCACCCGATGAGCAGCACGCAGCCTGCGGCGCCCACGAGCACGAAAAACGCGACTGCGCTCTGGCCCAGCATTTCGTCCTTGAGCGGCACGACTCGGATGCCGACCTGGGCATTGGTGGCCGGATATGCGGCCGCGAGTTCGGTCGCGACCCGGTTCATATCGCCCTGTGCAGCCGCGACGTCGACCTCCGGCTTCAGGCGCCCAACCACCTTGAGGAAATGGCTGTTGCGGTGGTTCAGGATCTCGGGGCTGAGTCCGAAGGGCGCCCAATACTCCGTGCGGCGGTCCGGATATACGAAACCCGGTGGCATCACACCGATGACAGCGTTCGGTTCGTCGTTCATCACGATCGTCTTGCCGACGAGGTCCCGATCGCCGGCGAACTTTCGCTGCCACAGGCGGTAGCTGAGCACCACCGCTTTCACGCCGGGCCGTTCCTCCTCGAGTGTAAAGACACGTCCCACGAGGGGAGGCACGCCAAGCATGGGGATCAGGTTGGAGGTCACTCGTTGTCCGAGGATCTCTTCGGGCGCTCCGGTGCGCGAGAGGTTCGTCGACACGGCACCGTAGGCCGCCAGATCGGCGAACGTCTGGCTGCGGCGCCGCCAGTCGAGGAACGTCCCCGGCGATACTCGCTGCTTCGGCACGCCGAAGGCCGAGTAGTCCTCCCAAATCATCGCCAGGCGCGCCGGATCGCGGTAGGGGAGCGAGCGGATCACCGTCTGATCCAGGGCGGTGAACATCGCCGCGGTCGCGCCGATGCCGAGCGCCATCACAGTGACGACCGCCAGCGAGAATCCCGGCGATCGGGTCAACACGCGGATGGCCAGGCGGAAATCGGCCAGAAATGCGGTCATCGGAATGCGCTGCTTTAGACGAGAGGTGGCGGTTGACCGTTGGCACCACCTGCCAACCCCAGGAATGTCACAGCTTTGTCATGCCTGCCCTGCGGCCTCACAACCGTTGCGAGTTGGTGATCGTCCGGTTCGTGACGTGATGTATCTTGAAGCCGGCGCGGCCCGTCTTCGCGGCGCCTCGCGGAAAGGACTTGATATGAAGTCGACAGCTCTACTGACGGCAGCGATGTTAGCGACGACGGGGCTGGCGCTCGTCGCGCAGGGTCCGCCGGCCGGCGCAGCGCAGGGCCGCGCGGGCGGTCGGGGCACGCCCACGCCGCCGCTCATCATGGCGTCGTCAGCGTGGGAGGACGGCGGCGTCATCCCCGACAAGTACACCCAGGCGGCCGGCGCGACCGCGCCCTCGCCGGAGTTGAAGTGGTCACAGGTGCCGCCGGGCACCGAGAGTTTCGTGCTGCTGATGCACGATCCCGAGCCCGTCCTTCAGCGGGGATCGAAGATGGACATCACGCACTGGCTGATCTGGAACATCCCGGCCACGGCGACGGGGTTACCCGAAGGGGTCAAGGCGGGCGATTTGCCGGACGGCAGCCATCAAGTGAGTTTGCGGTCGAATGGCTACATGGGTCCAGGGGCACCTCCGGGTCCGTACCATCACTACACGTTCGAGCTGTACGCACTGGACACGAAGATCGACATTCCGTCGGGCACGCCGCAGGAGGCGGCCGCGACCCGAACGGCCGTCGTGAATGCGATGGACGGTCACGTGCTCGGCAAAGCGCTGTTGGTCGCCAAGTTTCATCGACAGTAGGGTCGGCGCCGTCCTTTACCGCGCGGTCGCGCGCTCGAACTGGAGTTCGGCCTCCAGGCTGGCGCGATCGCGCGACACCGTGGCCACCGCGTGCGGTCGGCCGTCGCGAAGAAACGTGACGGTGGCGTCCCGCGCATCGAGCGAACCGTCGACGCGCACCGCGTCCCACCGCTCGGCGTGACCCACGTATCGGATCGTGACGTCGTAGTGCTGGCTCCAGAAAAACGGCACCGCGTCGAACCGTTCACGACCTCCGAGGATGTTCCGCGCTGCGACCTGGCCCTGGCGCTGCGCAACGACCCAGTGCTCGACCCGAATCCGGTCGCCGGTGTGCGGGTCGGGCCACCGGGCCACGTCGCCGGCGGCGAAGATGCCGGGCGCGCTCGTCTCCAGGAACTCGTTGACGAGGACTCCGCGATCGACGGCAAGACCGGCCCGCTCGGCCAGTGCGACCGCCGGCCTTACCCCGATCCCCGCGATCACGCGATCGGCCTCGAGCGTTGCGCCGCCGCTCAACGTGACACGCCGCCCATCGATGGCCGCCACGGTTTGACCGAGATGAAAGATGACGCCGCGGGTTTCGTGCAGCGACCGGACGAAGCGGTCAATCTCCGGGCCCATGACACGCTGGAGCGGCTGCTGCTCCGGCGCCACGATCTCCACGTTGATGCCGCGGGTGCGGAGGGACGCGGCGACTTCGAGCCCGATGAAGCTCGCGCCCACCACCAGGACCCGCTTTGCGGTGGCCGCGTCGTGGACGATGGCACGGCTGTCGGCAAACGTCCGCAGATACCGGACGTTCGATCCGTCCGCACCGGGGACCTGCAGGTGCACCGGCTCGGCGCCCGTGGCGAGCAGCAGCGCGCCGAATTCGCGGCGCGTTCCGTCCGCGAGATGCACGACTCGTTGGGCCGGGTCGATCGACGCGACCGCGGAATCGAGCCGTAATTCGATTCCCCGCTCGTCATAGAGCTCCGGCGGCCAGAGGGGGATCCACTCGTCCTGGGCTTCGCCCGCGAGGTAGTCCTTGGACAGGTTCGGACGGTCGACCGGCGCGTCGGCATCGGCGCTGATGAGGGCGATCGGTCGGTTGTAGCCTTCGCGCCGCAGCATGTCGGCGGCCGCCAAACCGGCGGCGCCGCCGCCAACGATGATGACGGAGGACGGTGTCGACACCGCCGGCCGCGCCGGCGGCGCAGGAGCCCTGTCGTGGACCTGCACGGTCTCGCCGCGGCGCTCGACCCGCCAGCACGGGAGGGGATCAAGGGCCGGCGCGCGCAGGGCTTCGCCGGTCGCCAGACTGAAGCAGGCGTGGTGCAGCGGGCACCGCACGGTGTCGTCGACGAGGAGCCCATCGACGAGCGATCCCCGGTAATGCGTGCAATGTGCGCCGACGGCGAAGAACGTGTCGCCGCGGCGCGCCAGCAGCACTTCGTTGTCACCGACGCGGCCGACGAGCATCGCGCCGCTCGCCAGAGAACCGGCCGGGATGCCGGCGGTCAGATCGGGAAGAGTTTGTGCCTGCTCCACACGGTGATTCTAGCGAAACGCGGTGTGGCGGCCGCGTGGGATCACAACGGATGAGCCGGCACGCCGACGGGCGTGACCGCCTGCTGATCCTCTTCGCCGGTGCGAATGCGGTAAATCTTTTCGACGGGTATCACGAAGATCTTGCCGTCGCCGACCGCACCGGTGCGTGCGGCCTTGAGGACGGCGTCGACCGTTGGCTGGACAAAGTGGTTCGACACACCGATCTCGAGGCGCACTTTCTCGGACAGACCCATCTTCACAGTCGTACCACGATAGGTTTCGACTTGCTCGCGCTCGCCGCCGTGCCCCTGCACACGGCTGATGCTGACTCCCTGCACGTCCGCTCGGTACAACTCCTCGAGCACTGCGTTGACGCGTTCGGGTCGGATGATCGCGACGACGAGCTTCATGGGTGACCTCCGAGTGTCGGCGACGCCGCGAGCGGCATCGCGTCAGCGGCGATGTTTCCCTCGGGCAGGATCAGTATGGCGCCTTCGCCGTCCACGTACGCCTCTTCGCCGTGCTGGCTGACGTCCATGCCCAAACCCTCTTCGGTCTGGTCCACACGCAGCGGCACGACCGCTCCTACCACTTTGAGGACGACAATCGTCGCGAGGGCACTGTAGATCACGGTCGCCAGCACCGCGATCGCCTGGATGCCCAGTTGCCGTGGATTCCCGAACAACAGGCCGTCGGCGACGCCGTTCCAGGCCTTTTGAGCGAAGACGCCGGTGAGCAGCGCGCCGACAGTTCCGCCAATGCCGTGCGCGGCGACGACGTCGAGTGAATCATCGAGGCGGGTGCTCACCCGGAACACCAACCCGTAATAGCTCGGGAAGGCAGCAATCGCACCGAGCAGAATGGCGCTGGCCGGCCCGATGTAGCCGGCGGCCGGCGTCACCGCCACAAGACCGACGACGATCGCGGTGGCCGCGCCGACGGCCGTCACCTTGCCATCGCGCACCAGATCGAGCAGCGTCCACACCACCAGGGTCGCCATCGGCGCGAGCATCGTCGTCGTAAACGCCAGGACGCTGATCGGGCTCGCCTCGAGCGCGGACCCTGAATTGAATCCGAACCAGCCGAACCACAGCAGCCCGGCTCCGATCAGTGTGAACGGCACGTTGTGAGGCAGAAACGCCTGCCGCGCGAAGTCTTTCCGCGGGCCCACGATGATGGCGGTGACCAGCGCGGCGACCGCTGCGTTGACGTGCACAACGGTGCCGCCGGCGAAGTCGAGAGCGCCAAGTGCGCTCAGAAACCCGCCGCCCCACACCCAGTGGGCGATAGGCGCGTAGACGACGAGAGACCACAGCACGAGGAACAACAGGTAGGCGCTGAATCGCATCCGCTCGACAATCGCGCCGGAAATGAGCGCAGCCGTCACGATGGCAAACGTCGCCTGATAGGCCATGAACAGCAGATGTGGAATCGCACCCTTCGCCTCGAGTCCGACGCCGCGCAACGCGGCGTAGGTTGCGCCTCCGACAAACCCGGACCCGGGCGCAAACGCGAGCGAGTACCCGAAGAGCGCCCACGCCAGCCCCACGGCGCCGAGCGACGTGAAGCTCATCATCATCGTGTTGAGCGCATTCTTCGATCGCACGAGACCGCCGTAGAAGAACGCCAGCGCCGGCGTCATCAGCAGCACGAGGGCAGTCGAGACGAGCATCCACGCAATGTCCGCACGATTCATAACAAACACCCTCAAGGACCTGAGTGACCGGGGCGCCGATCCGACCTCACACGACCGGCGGGGTGCGCGTCGGTCGCGCGCGTCACACGCTGGACCGCGTCGCCGCCGCCGCCGAACGTGACGTCGGACGGGGTTCACATCATGGAGCAACTACCGTGCCGTGTTCGCAGCCCCGAGGTGATTGGGAAAATTGGAGGTCGAGCCACAAAAATGTCGTCGTCTGATCGTGATCGGACAAAAATGGCGCATGACGTGGCGATGACCGGCGGAAGCCCGCCGAATGTCGCCGTCGCGATCGCGCACGCGGTCGCGGATGCAGACATTTCTGTCGGAGTCGGCGCCCGTGTTCCTACAGAAATGTTGGTCGAGAGGTTACCGCGATTTTTTCAGGGCGTTCACCGATCCGTTTCGGGCATCTGCCATGCTCCGCCGTCTTCTCGACGGAGGTGTGCCTGTGCCGACAGCGATTGGGTGGGCGTTGACGATGGGAGGTAAAGGGTCAATACGCGACCGTCGTCACTGCCCAACACCGTGACGGGCCGGGCGGTGATCGCGCCGAAGAGGACGACCGTGCCGGACACGGTCGCAAGACACCTCTTCATCCCGCCGTTCGAGTTGGGTTCCGACGCCTTTTCAGGTGGAGTATCGGCTGCGTCGCGCGACGTCCGCGGTGGAAGTTCAAACGGAGCACTATACGCGGGCCCCGGCGTGGCTCCTCTCGTTACGCCGTTCGAGCCTCGTCTCCAGAAAACGGGCCACTCGGCCCGATAGGGACTCCGGCCGGCTGGCGAGGGGTTTCCCGGGCGACGTCGTCAGGCGGCCTTGGCGGCTGTCGACCGTCAGTGACCGCGCTCGTAGACCGCGATGCAGTTGAACGGACAGGGTGATGGCGTCGACGTGGATCGAGAGGGCCATCAGGACGCGGTCGCCACAATTCGCGAATCATCTGGCACGCGCACCGCCAGCAGCGGGTCACCAACCGGGAAGCGCTCGGCGTCCTCGCCGAACGACGCGATACGACTCGCCACCAGACCCGGCTTCGCATGCAGCTTCGTCAGATGACGCGGTCTCCATCCACACGCCGCCTGCGGATCTGGGCGACGGCCGCCATGCTGCTGCTCGCGGTCGGCAGCGGCGTCAACGTCATCCGCTCCGCCCAGAACGCGGGGCGGCGAGGACCGATGCCATCGTCGAGGACGTGGTCGCCGGGCACGTTCGTTCCTTGATGGCCGGCCGTCTGTTCGACGTTCGCTCGACCGATCAGCACGCGGTCAACCGGGGCTTTCCGCAAGCTTGATTCTTTCGCCGCCGGTCGCCGATCTCCCCGCGATCGGCTTTCTGCCTCGAGTACGCGGGGCCGGCCGGCGGCGCTCGTACACCAGCGCCCACAACCCACGATCAACATCTTTGTCTCGCCTGTGGCGGGGTCTTCACCAGCGACCGCGTGTTCGGTGCGCGGATTTCGCGCGGGCACACTGGGTTCGAGACGGCAGGTCTTTCCGGGCGGTTTCCGACGTCAACGCCGCCGGTACCACCGACTCTGTCCGAGGGCTGCAGCAGTGAGCGCTGGGACCGGCGGTACGAAATCGAGCGTCAGCGTGAGGGGATTCAGGCGTTCGCGGTGATCATCCCGGCCAGTCGTACCACGGCGTCGACCAGCACTGAGGGCGCAATCGGCTTGGCGAGATGCAGATTGAAGCCGGTGGCGAGCGCGCGTTGCCGCTCGTCCTCCGATGCGCAGGCTGTCACCGCCGCAGCGGGCAGATGCGCAATGCCGCGAGCTGCATTCGCGCGGATGTACCGAATCAGCGAGTAGCCATCCTCTTCTGGCATTGCCAGGTCGGCGAGCATGACGTGAATCGTGGTGTCCCGGTTCGCCAGGATCCCGCGCGCCTCGCGCGCCGATCCGGCAACAGTCACCATGGCCCCGCGCAACTCGAGGGCCGACGACACCATCTCGCGCGCGTCGGCCTCGTCGTCGACGACGAGAACATGAATACCCGAAAGCACCGGCGGCGTCGATCCATCGATCAGGTCCGTCGCGGCAGCTGGTAGTGACCGCGTCGTCGGGCTCGCGGCTGCCGCGACGGGAAGCGAAACGACGAATGTCGAGCCACCTCCCCGCCCCGGGCTCTCCGCGACGACTTGCCCGTGGAGCGCCTCAACCAGACGCCTGACGATGAACAGGCCCAGGCCGAGGCCGCCGGCACTGCGTGCCGTCGTGTTGTTCCCTTGGCGAAACCGCTCGAAGATATGCGGCAGCACCTCCGGTTCAATACCGCAGCCGGTGTCGGTCACGCGTACTTGCACCGTTCCGTTGTCGACCGTTCCCGTGACGGCGACGTGACCGCCGGCTGGCGTGAACTTCACCGCATTAGCCAGCAGGTTCCCGAACACCTGTTCAAGCCGTTGCGGATCGGCAATCACCCGCGCGTGAGGCACGTCGTCGAGACGGAGATCCAGGCCGCGTTGTGCGGCAAGAGGCAGTGTTGCCTCGACGGCACCCCGGACGATGCTCTCGAGGTCGAGCTCCTGGAGGTCGAGCGACACACGACCGGCGACAATCCGCGACACCTCGAGCAGGTCATCGATCAGGCGAGCCTGCCGCGTCGCGTTGTTCACGATCGCGTCCGTGGCGCGCGCAACCCGCGCAGTGTCGAGCGATCCGTCGCGAAGCATCGCGCCCCAACCCAAAATCGCGTTCAACGGGGTGCGGAGCTCATGCGACACGATGGAGAGAAAGTCGTCCTTGGCACGGTTTGCGGCCTCGGCATCGACGCGCGCCTGCTGCGTCGTCTCGTACAGGCGGGCGCGATCGATTGCCTGTGCGGCGTGATGTGCGACCGAGGTCAAGAGCGCCTGATAGTCCGGGTCGAAATTGATCGGTACCGTGAAATGAAACGACAGGACGCCGATCGGCGCGTTGTCGACGAGCAGCGGCAGGCAGGCGACCGACGTAAAGCCCCCGTCGGCGGCCGTGGCGGCGGAGCGCGGATATTGCTGTTGCCAGTCGACGAATGAGCCGACCAGGATGGGCCTGCGCGACTCAATCGCGGTGGTGGTACACATCCCCGCTTCGGCCGCAAAGTGGTGCCAGGCTTCGACGACCGAGGGGGGGTACTCCTCGGCGTAGAGCGTCTCGAAGCTGTCGCCCTCGACACATAACGCGGCCGAGGCCGCCGCCGCACCAACCACGCTGCGACCCTGTCGGACAACGGCTCGAGCGACGGCCTCGAGCGTCACCGCCTCCGAGAGAGCGGCGCTGAGGTTGTGCAAACGATGAGTGCGCGCGGCAAGCGCCCGATACCGCGCTTCGCTTTCGCGG
>JBPYEE010000534.1:0-16120 GCA_051985095.1 Vicinamibacterales bacterium
TCGAGCTCACCGGCATTCCGCTCATAGGCTGAAACCGACTCCCCAACGCCCGGAGCCGGCCGCAGCGCATAGCGCACTTCCCCTCGGTCGACGAGCTCGCACGCATCTTTCAGCTCGCTGGCGAGCAGCCACACGAGATCGCCGGCGGAGGTCGAGCGCGGATGAGGGCGGTACGACGCCTGATCGGGGGGCACCGCTTTGATGACCCGCACGAACTTCGGTTTCTCCGCCTCGAAGCATTCCTTGTAGTACTCACGGAGATTCTTCACGGTGCCCTCCTTCTGGAACGATCCGTCTCTGTTCAAGACCGCCACATCGCAGGCCAGCGCGACGACGGAATGTCCGTCGCTTCACCCGAGAGTGTCAGTTCGCTGGGTTCGCCGCCAGCAGGGCGCGAGTCGTGACGTCGAGCCGCATCGCCCGCCCCGGGGTTAGGTCTGGTTCCGTGGCTGGTAGAGACCCAGCACGTTGCCGCCGGGGTCGCGAAATCGCGCCGTGATTTCCGGCGCGTCACCGCCCACGGCCTGCACGATCTCCCCGCCGCCGGCCACAACCTTCTCGATTGTTTCGTTGATGTTGTCGACCATGACGTAGACGAGAAGGCTGGAATTCGCGACGGCCTGTCGGCCGCGAATCCAGCTGCCACTAACCTGTCCGACGCCATCATCGAAGCCGGTGCTGCCGTCGCCCCGCGTCCGGACGTTCCACCCGAACACGTCGTGATAGAAACGCGCCGACCGCGCGATGTCAGTGGCCGGCAGCTCGATGTAGCAGATCTTGCCGTTTCCCAGAGTGAGCGCCATGGTACCTCGCAAAACAGCAGCTGGCTGACTCGGTGCAGAATCGCAACTCGCGATCGAGCGCCGCCCGCTGACCGTCGGGCACTGCGCAATCGCAGGCAACGACCTGGCGACGACCGCATTTTACTTCTCCGATCGTCGATCCCTGGCTCGGCCGCAAAGCAACGCCTCGGCACGCTTCCGGCGGTCACCACATTCGGTTGCCCGACCAAGGAGTGCCGCCGACGAGACCGGCGGCCGGTCGAAAATGCGGGCCTTTTGAGGCCGCACATCGCCGGACGTCGTCTTCGAGGTTGGTGCCGCTCTTGCTCTTCTATGGTGAGGGTGCGCAGCACGCAAGTCGTGAAAGGCGCACTCTGCGAGAACGATCCGCCGGAAGGAGACGCCATGCCTCGACTCAGACCGCTGACGGCCGGCCTCGCGCTCGTCTTTTCGTGCCTTGCCGCGGCCGCCTCGGCGCAGCCGCCGAAGCCGGCACCCGATGACCCTCGCAGCATCAACCTCCGCGCGTACACGGAACTGCTCCGCGGGGATGTCCGCGCGCAGCAGGTCGCCATCCTCACCGAGCTGATGGACCTGACGGAAGCCGAGGAGGCGGTGTTCTGGCCCATTTACCGGGAGTACGATGCGGAACTCGCGAAGCTCAACGACGAGCGTGTGGCGCTCATCGCCGAATATGCGGCTGCCTACGATCAGATGAGCGACGCCACCGCCGACCGGCTGGCCCATGCCGCCCTCGATCTCGACGCGCGCCGTCAGTCGCTCATCGCGAAATATTACGAGCGCGTCAAAGCGGCGCTGTCACCGAAACTGGCGGCCCGGTTTCTCCAGGTGGAGCACCAGCTGCTGACACTCATCGACCTGCAGATCTCGGCGGCGCTGCCGGTCGTCAAGTGACGCGCATGAGGACCGTCATGAAGACATACAAGGCCTGGCTCACAACGCTCGGCATCGCGCTCGCAACGGGCGCCGCGACGCTGAGCGCCGACCACATCACGCTCCGCTCCGGCACGAGCCTCGACGGGTCGCTGGTGTCGGCTGACGGCACCGTCGTCCGGTTCCGGCTCGCGAACGGCGCCGTCGCGAAATTCCCGATTAGCGAGGTCCTCGCCCTGGAAGTTTCGCCGCGCAAAGCACCACCAGTGCGCCCACCCGACCTGTCGCGAACCCCGGCCCCCATCACCGTCCCCGCGGGCACCGTCCTCAACGTCCGCCTGACCGAACCGATCGATGTCGACGCCGCCAGCGCCGGCGCGATCTACCGGTCGGTGCTCGACGATCCGGTCATGATGGACGGCGCCATCGTGATCCCTCGTGGCGCGCGAGTCAGGCTGCGGGCGGTCGCGGTCAAGCAGGCCGGCAAGCTGGAGGGCGCCGATAAGATTACGTTGAAGGCCGAGTCACTCTCGTTTGGCGGTCTGCGGTACGACATCGTCACGACCTACGTTCAGACCAAAGGCCGCGGCGAAGGGAAGAAGACGGCGAAAAGCGCAGGCATCGGCGCCGGACTCGGCGCGGCTTTCGGGGGGCTTTTCGGCGGCGGGACGGGCGCGGCAATCGGTGCACTCGTCGGCGGCGGGGCGGGGGTTGTGGTCGCGAACCAGGACACCGAACATTTGGTGATTCCGCCGGAAACGCGGCTTCAGTTTCAGTTGAACGCCGCTCTCACCGTGCGCCCGTGAGCGTCGCGTCCCCTCATCGCGCCTAAGACGGGTCAAACCGCACATCCGCGGCGGCAGCGTCGCGTCGCCCGGCGGAATGCTACGATTACGCGGTTCTGGCGAGACGATGAGACACCTGCTCAGACGCTCGGCCCTGCTGGGTCTGCTCCTCCTTCCTGCGCTCCCGGCTTCCGCGCAGCTTTCATTCAGCTTCTCGTTCGGCACGCCCCCGCCTGCGCCGCGCGTCTACCGGGTGCCGCCGCAGCCCGGGCCGGCCTATCACTGGGTCGAAGGCTACTGGTATCCCCGAAACGGACGCTGGCTCTGGCACGATGGCTACTGGACGCGGCCACCGTTCCCCAATTCCGCTTGGGTCGAGCCCTATTGGGAGGGCGGCCGGTACTTCGAAGGGTACTGGGACACCCCGCGCGGCCACTACGATCACGACCACCGCTGGGATGGGGATGCGCGGCGAGACTGGAATCGGCCGTGGCGGGAGCACCGAGACCACGACGATCGCGATCGTCGATAGCGCCGGCGCGCCGCGAGCGCCGAACCCCGACAGCGGGCTGAGGCTAGGGAGCGGCCCGGCCGGCTCGACAATTCTGAGCCAAACCGCAAGTAACTGGTAGAATAGGGCTTCCGCTTCAACACGTTTCCGTCGATAGCGGTTTCCACTACTCGCCAGGAGCTTGAAGAGTGAAAGGTCGAGCTGAGACCCGTCTGTTCGTCGTACCGCTCGTCGTGCTGTTCGTGATTCTTTCAATTGCAGGACTCAGGGCGCGCACACCGCGACCCGCTCCGGCAGCCGCCGCTGTTGCGGGGCTGAGCCCCGACCTCTGGCAACCAGCTGCTCTGGGCACACTTGACGCCGGCGTGTTCAAACTGGCGCTCGGCGCGGCGGGCTGTGCTGTGCGAGCCGGAGTGGTCGCCGCGCCGGCCACGTTGACCGTCATCGACTACTCGAAACCGTCAACCGACAAGCGGCTCTGGGTGGTTGACCTCGCCACGCACGCGCTGCTGTACGAGGAACTGGTCGCGCACGGCCAGGGCAGCGGTGCCAATGTCGCGACGACGTTCTCGGACGAACCGAATACGCATCGGTCCAGCCTCGGGCTGTTCGTCGCCGAAGACACGTACGTCGGCCACAACGGTTACTCGCTCCGGCTGGACGGACTCGACCGCGGCTTCAACGATCGCGCGCGTGCGCGGGCGATCGTGATCCACGGCGCGCGCTATGTGAGCGCTGAATTTGCCCACACGCAGGGCCGCCTCGGGCGCAGCTGGGGATGCCCCGCCGTCAGGGAGGCCGTCGCCAGGGAGCTCATCGATCACATCAAAGGCGGCGGGCTGGTCTTCGCCTATTATCCCGATCCGCAGTGGCTCGCCTCGTCGCAGTACCTCGGTGGCTGCGCCGCCGCGACGCACTGACGAGACGTCGCAGGCCGAACGCTCCAAGCCTGCAATCGACGAACAACGGCGGCGCGATCAGACCAGCCGACGCGCCACGCGTCGGCGCCGGCGGAGTTCAGTGGTTGCGCTGAATCCCTGGGCTCGTTCAGCTGAAGTAACGTCAGGGAGTCGGGCGGGGTCGTTCAGGACGACGCACTCTGGGTCTGCTGCGGATTCAATCGGCGCCGCGTCATCGAGTGCTGGTACCTCTCTTCGAGGTGTTCGACGCCGTCTGCGGTGATCACCAGCAGCGAACTGTCGGACCGCGTGATCCATTTCTTCTGCGTCAGATACCACAGCGTGAATTCGAGATGCTCGCGCGCGACGCCGGTGAGCCGCTCGAGTTCGAGCGGCGGCAGGCCGGGCGCATGCGGTTCAACCCGGCGGCGGGTGTACAGCACTTCGAGAATGGTGAGCCGGATGAGTCGTTCGCTTTCAAAATCGTTATCCGCCTCCGCGCCACTGGTAACCAGACGCCACCGGTCCTGCCGTTGCTGAAGGTAGCCGACGTCGTACTTCGCCCGCCGCTCGGGATCGCCAATCACCGCATACGCATCCGCCACTTCCCGAAACCGGATGTCGTTCCCCGTTTCCGTGTTGTCGGGGTGGTATCGCTGTGCGAGCAGCCGGTACACGCGATGAACCGTTTCCGGCTCCGCATTGGGGCTGATCTGCAGCACCTCGTAATAGTCGACGGCTGGCCGCTCGGCCATATGACCGGTCTATCGGTCGCACTCTGACCTATCTTTACCGTTCGAAGACACTGAATTCTGTCAACAGAGTGTCGGCTTGTCGTCCAGCCGTGTGGACGTGACTCTGTTCCCACGGGCACAACGGAAGAAGCGTGTTAGGTTCGGACCGATCTGCGTGTCAGCGAACGGGGACCCTCGTCCTGCTGGCCGGCGGTGCGTGATCCATCGGTTCGCTCTAACGGACGTCGTTCTTGTAAACCACCCCACCCTTCATCACGAACCGCACGTCGCGAACGACCGCGATGGTTGTCAGGGGATTCCCTGGAACCGCGATCAAATCGGCGAGCTTGCCGGCGGCAATCGTTCCGATGCGATCCTGCATCCCCAGGATCTCAGCGTTCAACGACGTCGCCGCCACCAGCGCGTGCATCGGCGACTCGCCGAGCGACACCCGATACTCGATCTCGCGGGCGTTCAGGCCGTGTGGCATGACAGGCGCGTCGGTCGCGAGGCCGATCGGCAGGTTCGCGGCGAGCGCGCGCTTGAAACCGGCACCCGCGACCTCGTCGACGATGCGCCCGCGCGCCTTCTCCGACTCGGGTACGTGAGCCGATTCCTGGATGTACGGTCCCAGGGCCAGCGTTGGCACGTAGTAGGTCCGCCGGTTCTGCTTCAGCAGCGCGATGGCCTCGTCGTCCAAATACGAGCCGTGATCAACGGTGTGCACGCCGGCGCGGATCGCGGCCTTGATGCCTTCCGCGCCGTGGGCATGCGCGGCGACCGGCTTCCCCCAGCGGTTCGCCTCCGTGACGGCCGCCTGAATCTCAGCGTCCGAATACTGCTGCGCCCCGGGTGTGATGCCCTTGGAAAGCACCGCGCCAGTCACGAGAATCTTGATGAAGTCGGCGCCGTACTTGAAGTTCGTCCGCACGGCCTTCACGATTTCGTCGGGACCGTCGGCAAGATTCCGGACGAACGGCACGTCGAGGTAAATCGAAAACTGTCGGGCGTCGCCGGCCCCGCCCGTCGACGAGACGTAGTTGCCCGCCACCAGCAGCCGTGGTCCGGGTACGGCGCCGGCCTCGATCGCCTTCCGCAGCTCGACGTCGACGTACGGCCACGTGGGCCCCATGTCGCGGCACGTCGTGAAGCCGGCCAGGAGCGTGACACGGGCATTTCGCGCGGCCCACAGCGCCGCTTCAGGCGGTGTCGTGGTCGTGAGGGCTGATTCCCAGTGCACGTCGTCGCGATCGGTCAGATGCGTGTGGAGATCGATGAATCCGGGGAGAATCGTCGCGGCGCCCAGATCGATCACGCGGGCGTTTGGCGGAACAGCGATTGCGGCGCCCACCTCCTGGATCCGATCCCCCTCAATCCGGACCATGGCCGGCTCCAGCAGCGGACCCCCTCGGCCATCGATCAGACGCGCGGCGCGAACGATGACGGTTTGCGCGACGGCCGGTGATGCGAACACCAGAACGAGAACGGTCAGCCAGGAACCGATGATGGATCGACAGCTCATCTTGGAGCCTCCGGGGCAGAGTCTAGCAGCCGCGGCGATTCGCTGGCTCTGACCACGGAATGCCCGGAACGCGCCGCCGTCAGGTTATTCATCAACGTCCGTGGACGATGGAGCCGGCTGTCGTCCAGCCGTGCGGCCCGTCCACATTGCAGCCAGAATCAAACCCGCCGCCGACCGCATGGCGGTCCGGATGGTACGTCAGGACGTCGAGCCCGTTGGCGCGCGACTGGCCGTCGCGGTTCGCTCAAAGGCGCAGGTGCACGCTGCGAGACAGTCGGACGAAGTCGGCCAAATCGTTGACGACGGTAAACGTCGTCACGAACGGTCTGGCCGCACGCATCCCGACCGCCGTCGGTTCGTAGCCGGGCGTCTCGAGGAGCGGATTCAACCACACGAACGCGCCTGATCGACGGCGCAGCGTCTGCACGGCGGCCCGAAGCGTTTCCGGCTCGCCGACATCCAGGCCGTCGCTGGCGACGATCACCATCGCGCTCGGCGCAAGCTGCCGCTCGCCGAACCGGCGCAGGAAGTCCGCCAGGCACGCGCCGATCGCGGTTCCACCACCCCAGGCGTAATCCCGCAGATGAAGACGACGCGGTGCTCGGGTGGGGGCGCAGCGCACGTCGCTGGTCACCCGCTGAAGCGCGGTTGAGAACGTGAACACTTCGATTCGGCTGGTGGCGCACGCAAGCGCAGACGCCACCTTCAGCGCGGCACCGACGTATGGCCGCATCGAACGGCTGCCGTCGATCAGCACGATGAATCGCGGCTGGAGTCGCGGACGAGCCAGCCAGCGCGGCGACAGTGATTCACCGCCGGTCTGGAGACTCGACCGGAGCGTCCGACGAAAGTCGAAGCGCCGCCCCCGCGGCGTCGGCCGCCATTTGCGCGACGGACCGAGCTGCAGGCGTTGCACCAGCATGCGTGCGGTGCGGACCCACGCCTCGTCCACCTCCGGCACGTCAGGCGCTTCGCGACTCTCGGCGTCGGCGGGACTGTAGCTTGCGCGGGCGATCCGTGCATCAGGCGGCTTCTCTTCAGTCGTTTCGAGCGGCACCATCGGGCCGGCCCCACCCGCGGCTTCCTCGACCTCACCGCCGGCCCCGCTGCTCGGCGGCGTTCGTTCCCGGGCAACCTGCCGGTCTTCTTCGCCCGCTCCGCCCGCCTCGTCCTGCAGGCCGGATCCCTGAGCCTCGGTGCCAGGCGGCGCATTCGACAGGAAAAACCGGTCAAAGGCCACGTCGAAGACCGCGACATCTTCTTTGGAGCCGGCAAGCACGGTTCTGAGAACCGAGCGAACGGCCTGCTGGTCAGCGAGATTGACGACGTCGAGGCCTCGGGCCGCATCGACGAGCTCACCGGCCCCGATGCGAAATCCGTAGTCGCGGCGCAGCAGCCTGCAGAAGCTCACGAGATTTGCCGGCAGGGCGCCGAACCGGCCCATCAGCGGCGTTTGGTGGACACCGAACCGTAGCCGAAGTCGGTCTCCAGGCTATATCCACCCGACTCCAGGGGAGCCGGCGACTCGCCGAGCGCCGTGGCCAGCTCGCGCGCGTGGGTGCGTGCCACGTCGTGGTCCTCGTGCACCTTGAGGAGACAGCCGAGCGTCTGCCCGAACACGCGCATGTCGATGTGATCGCGGTGCAGGTTCGCAAGCGCCATCGCCCAGTCGAGGCTCTCGGCGACCCCCGGAGCCTTCTGCAACGGCAGACCACGAAGCGTCTGCATCATGGCGGCAATCTGGGCCGCCAGTCGCTCGGACAAACCAGGCAGCCGCGCATGGAGAATGGCAATCTCCTGCTCCAGCGAGGGATACGGCAGCCAGAGAAACAAACACCGTCGCCGCAGCGCATCCGACAGTTCCCGCGTTCGGTTGCTCGTGATGATGACGCGGGGTTTGTGCGCTGCGCGGATCGTACCGAGCTCAGGAATCGTCACCTGCCATTCCGCCAGCACCTCCAGGAGAAACGCCTCAAACGCTTCGTCGGCGCGATCGACTTCGTCGATGAGCAGGACGGGTGATTGCTGCTGGGTAATGGCCTCGAGCAGCGGCCGCTTCAACAGGAACCGTTCACTGAAGATCTGGGCTTCCTGTTCTTCCACTGTCGCGTCCGCCGTCTCGCTCAGCCGGGCTCGCAGCATCTGTCTCGGATAATTCCATTCGTAGAGCGCCGTCATCGCGTCGAGCCCTTCGTAGCACTGCAGCCGAATGAGCCGGGTCTCCAGGACGTCGGCGAGCACTTTGGCGGTTTCGGTCTTGCCGACGCCCGCAGGACCTTCGATGAGCAGCGGCTTCTCCAGGGCGAGCGCGATCTGCAGCGCGGTGGCGAAGGCGTCGTCTATGATGAACGCGCGATCGCCGAAGCGGGTACGAATGGTTGTCGCGTCCATCGGCTCAATCAGAGAGTGTGCCCGACAGATAGTCCTGCGGCTGCTTGAGGAACCGGGTCTGGCAGCCGGCCGAGCAGAAATAGTAGGTGACGCCATCGAACGCGGCCTCGTGACGCGCAGTCGCGATGACGACCTGCATCTTGCACACCGGATCGATGGCGATGGATCGGGCCGGCGGCGGCGCGCTCTCCGCGGACGCCCGGCGCGCCTCGCTCGCGCGACACTGGACGATTTCCGCCAGAATCGACAACGCCACTTCGGGAGCGGTGCGGGCCCCGAGGTCGATCCCCGCCGGATTGCGAAGCCGGGCCACGTCGGGCACGCCCCGTT
Source organism: Vicinamibacterales bacterium (assembly GCA_051985095.1). Taxonomy (GTDB): domain Bacteria; phylum Acidobacteriota; class Vicinamibacteria; order Vicinamibacterales; family CAVVIG01; genus Gp6-AA45. Next base: position 8,849 of record JBPYEE010000534.1, read on the forward strand.
CCGTCAGCACCGCTTTCACGCTCTCGCCCCTGGTGCGCGACGCGACCAGCCCGACGTACGCGGCGCCTCGGCCGAGCGCCGACGCAAGCGCCTCTTCGTCGTAGTGGCCCTGTGAGGCGACGACGACCGCGCGATCATCCGGTTGCGCCTCCGGCCCGGTCACGAGCCCGTCGAGCGCGTCGAGCGAGACGACCGTGTATCCGAATGCGCTGGCGTCGGACTCGACGTCGCCGCGCTCGCGAGCGTCCACGACGCGAATGACGCGGTACTCGAGGCTCCGGGCGAGACGGGCGAGGGCCTGCGCGATGGGGGTCGCGCCGACGATCACGAGGAGGGGCGCGCGAACGAACGGCTCGATGTAGACATCGACCGCGCCTTCCGAGACGCACGTCATCGGCACGACGACGCGATCGGAGCTGGATTCAAGTCGACTGGCGTCCGGTCGAATCGACACGATTCGACTCCGCCCGCACGCCAGGACCTCGAGCGCCTGCGTTCTCACGATGTCGTGTGAGCAGGCGCCGCCGACGAATCCCTCCATCCGGCCGTCCGCAAACACGATCGCGTGGTCGCCCAGGTGAGATGACACCGGGGCGCGGCGACCGACGACGGTCGCGACGGCGAACGACTGACCTTCGTGGCCCAGCCGGGTGACGCGCTCGTAGAACTCGATGTCGAGTGGCACGCTGCGTCTCTCCGTCACGCAGGTTGGCCGGCGAGCCGGTCGCGGACGGTGGCGAACGCCTGGGCGATCAGCTTGTGCGCCTGGGCGTCGAGGACGCGGCCGCCGACCGCCGCAATCGGACCGTGCGCAACGGCCTGACCGCTCCACCTGAGTGTGGTGGCGCCGGAATCGGCCGGCGCGAGCTGGGCGCCCGCCGTCATGTCGACCGCGCTGCCGAAGCCTCCTCCGGAGATCTTCATGTCGAGTCGCCGCGCCGCTTGGTCCGGAATGAGCTCCACCCGCAGTTTGAATTGGCCTCGGACGGGACCGACGCCGACCCGCACTACGGCGTCGAAATGGGTCGGATCGAGGACTGAGACATCGATCACGTCAGGAAAGCAGCGCCCGACGCGTTCAGGATCGGTGACAAACGACCAGACCTTGTCCGCTCCCGCCTGGATGACTTCCTCGCCGCTGTACTGCAGAGTCACACCGTCGCTCCCCGACGTCGCCCCTAGGCCTGGCGACTGGCGGCATCGTGAATTGCGTGCCAGACCTTGTCCCGGGTGACCGGCATGTCGATGTGCCGCACGCCGAGCGGCGACAGCGCGTCGATCACCGCATTAACGAAGGCCGCCGGGCTGCCGACATTGGGGCTCTCGCCGACCCCTTTCGCGCCCATCGGATGATGCGGACTGGGCGTCGTCGTTTTCGCGGTGTCCCAGTGCGGCGTCTCGAGGGAGGTCGGCACGAGGTAGTCGGTGAAATTCGTACTCAGGTTGTTGCCGTCGGCGTCGTACTGAATCTCCTGCATGAACGCGATTGCGAAGCCTTCGGTCAGGCCACCGTGGATCTGCCCCTCGACCACCAGCGGATTGATGATGGTCCCGCAGTCATCCACGGCGATGAACCGGCGCACCTTCACTTCGCCGGTCTCACGATCGATGTCTACAACGGCGACGTACGCCCCGTTGGGGTAGGTCATGTTCGGCGGATCGTAATAGAACGTCGCTTCGAGGCCCGGCTCGTTCTTCGCCATGTTCGTGTAGGCCGCGAACGCCACCTCCTTCATCGTCACGGTTTTCGACGGCACACCTTTGACCTGGAACTTGTAATCCTTCCACTCGACGTCAGCCTCGCCGACTTCCAGCAGGTGCGCCGCAATCTTCCGCGCTTTCTCCCGGATGCGCCGCGCCGCCATCGTGATCGCCGCGCCGGCCGTCGGGGTGCTTCGGCTCGCGTAGGTGCCGAGGCCGTACGGGGCGGTGTCGGTGTCGCCCTCCTCGACCATGATGGTCTGCGGATCGAGTCCGAGCTCCTCGGCGACGATCTGCGCCCAGGTCGTCTCGTGCCCCTGACCCTGCGATTTCGTCCCGGCGCGTACGATGCCGGCGCCGGTCGGATGGATCCGGATCTCGGCGCTGTCGAACATCTTGATGCCGAGGATATCGAAGTGCTTCGAGGGTCCCGCACCGACGACCTCGGTGAACGTCGAGACGCCGATGCCCATCAGCTCGCCTCTGGCGCGCTTCTCGGCTTGCTCCTTCCGCAGCTGCTGGTAGCCGATCTTTTCGAGCGCCGTATCCAGCGTGTGGTGGTAGTCGCCGCTGTCGTAGGTGAAGCCGAGCGCGGAGGGGTACGGGAACTGGTCCTTCCTGATGAAGTTCTTCCGGCGCAGTTCGACCGCGTCCATGCCGAGCTCGTCGGCCAGGATGTCCATCCCGCGCTCGATGGCGAAACTCGCCTCGGTCACCCGGAATGAACAGCGATACGCGATGCCGCCGGGCGCTTTGTTCGTGAAGAACGCGTCCACTTCGGCGTGCGCGACCGGGAACGCATAGCTGCCCGTGACGATGCCGAAAATCCCGGCGGGATACTTTGACGGATCGGCCGCGGCATCAAATGCGCCGTGATCGGCGATCGTCGCGACATGCAGCGCCGTGACACGTCCGTCGTCGGTCGCGCCGATTTCCACGTCCATGTGGTAGTCGCGGGCGAAGCCGGTGCTCGTCAGATTCTCGGTGCGCGTTTCTATCCACTTCACCGGGCGTCCGATCTTGAGCGCCCCGACGACCGCGCAGACGTAACCGGGGTAGACCGGGACCTTGTTGCCAAACCCGCCGCCGAGATCCGGTGAGATGACGTGAATTTTGTCTTCGGGGATGCCGGTCACGAGTGAGAACGCGGTGCGGTACACGTGCGGCGCCTGCGAGGTCACGTAGAACTGCAAGCGCCCCATCGAGTCGAAGTATGCGACACAGCCACACGGCTCGAGCGGAGCGGGGTGGCAACGCTGAAACCACATGCGCTGCTTGATGCGCTTCGGGCTCGACGCGAGCGCCCGTGCGGTCTTGTCCTTGTCGCCCACTTCCCAGTGGAAAATGTGGTTGGTCTTCTGCTCGCGATCCGGACGGAGCAGCACTTTGTCGGTCTTCGACGTGAACGGGTCGGCAACGACCGGCAACGGTTCGTAGTCAACTTGCACCGCTTCGGCGCCGTCGGCCGCGGCTTCCCGCGATTCAGCGAACACGGCCGCGACCTCCTGATACTGAAAGAGCACCTTGCCGATGGCGAGGACCATCTGCTTGTCGAAGCCGTGAAACGTCGGCAGCCATCCGAGGCCCGCCGCCTCGAGATCCTTGCCGGTAATCACCGCTGTCACGCCGGGAACGCGCATCGCTTCGGCGATGTCGATCTTCTTCAGCTTGGCGTGCGGGTACGGGCTGCGCACAAGCGCCATGTACAGCATGCCCGGAAACGAGAGATCGTCGACGTAATGGCCCTTGCCCTGAAGGAAGCGCGGATCTTCCTTGCGCTTCATCGCAACGCCCACTGCATGTCCGCCGCCCGCCTGCGTGCTCATGATCGATCCTCGCCCCCTCTGGCGCCCGCCTCAACGGCCGGCGGCCACCGGTTCGCGCATCTTCTCAGCGGCCTGCTGCACGGCCTTGACGATGTTCTGGTAGCCGGTGCAGCGGCACAGATTGCCGGCGAGCCCTTCACGAATGTCGGCTTCGCTTGGATTCGGGTTGTGCCGGAGCAGGGCGTAGGACGTCATCAACATGCCCGGCGTGCAGTATCCGCACTGAAGGCCATGCTGGTCCCAGAAGCCCTGTTGCAGCGGATGAAGCGTGCCGCCCTTGGCCAGGCCCTCAACGGTCAGGATCTGGCGCCCGTCGGCCTGGACGGCGAACATCGAGCACGACTTCACGGCCCGATCTCCGTCCGTGACGACGACACAGCAACCGCAGCTCGACGTGTCGCAGCCGATGTGAGTGCCCGTCAGGCCACACTGTTCGCGGAGGAAATAGGCGAGCAGCGTCCGGGGCTGCACCTCCCGCTCATAGACCGTCCCGTTGACGGTGACCGTGACCCTCATATCTGCACCCCCAGTCGTCCCAGCGCCTGGCGCAGCCCGCGCTCGACAAGGACGCCGGCCAGGTGTTTCTTGTAGGCAACGCTGCCGCGCAGATCCGCCTGCGGCGCGCTCTTCCGCGCGGCGGCGGCGGCGGCGGCGCGGAAGACCTCGGCACTCGGTTTCTGACCCACGAGGGCCCGCTCGGCGTCGTCCACACGAACGGCAGAGGGACCGGCCGCCGACAGCGCCACCCCCGCCGTCCGGATCGTGCCGTCAGCATTCAGTGAAACCTGAACGGCCGCCGCAGCCGTCGCAAAATCGCCCACCTTCCGCTCGATCTTTTGGTACGAGCCGGCGCTGCGATCGTCGGGAACCGGAAACTGCGCCTCGAGCGCGAACTCCCCGTCCGAGACGGCGGTCGCGAAGCTGTCGACCAGGAACTCGTCGATCGGCACGGTCCGGGGGCCCGACTTGCCGCGCACGACGACCGATGCGTGTGCGGCGAGCGCCGCGGCCGTCCAGTCGCCGGCCGGGTCGTTGTGGCACAGGCTGCCGACAACGGTGCCGGTCTGGCGAACCACCGGATCGGCGACGACCCGCGAGACGTCGTGGAGCAGGCTCCAGCGACGCTCGGTGATCCATTTGGCGCGCTCGACGGCACTATCGCGCGCGATGGCGCCGATGCGGAGCATCCCGTCGCTTACCCGGATGTAGTCCAGGTCGCCTATGCCGTTGATGTCGACGAGCACGGCCGGACGCGCCAGTCGAAATCGCATCGCCGGAATGAGGCTCTGGCCACCGGCCAGGACGCGTGCGTCGGCTCCATGCTGCTGTAACTGGGTGAACGCTTCGTCAAGGGAGTGCGCGCGAAGGTACTCGAAGGCGGCGGGAATCACCGGCGAACCTCCTAACCACTTCAGCCGGCGATCATACTACCGGCGCCCCGATGAACCATTTCGTCTACGCTAAGCGACCATGGTCAGCGCGGTTGTGCTGGCGGCCGGCGCATCCACGCGCATGGGACGGCAGAAATTGCTCCTGCCAATCGGGGGCCAGGCGCTCGTCAGGCGCGTCGTCGGGGCCGTCTGTGACGCCGGCTTCGACGACGTGCTGGTCGTGGTCGGCAGCGAGCACGAACCGATCATTCGAACGCTTGCCGGCCTGCCGGTCCGTCACGCCGTCAATCCTGACTTCGCGACCGGGATGGGCAGCTCGTTCCGGACCGCCGTCGCGAACCTGCCAGACAGTGACGCCGCCATGTTCGCGCTTGCGGATCAGCCCCTGGTGACCGCGGCGGCATATCGACAGGTGCTCGACACCTACCGCCTGCACCGGAGTCCAATCGTCAGTGTGCGTTACGGGGATGTCATGGCCCCGCCGCATCTGTTTGCACGTGAGTTTTTCCCCGAGCTGGCAGCGCTCGAACACGGCGCGCGGCCCGTGCTGCTGCGGCATCACGACAGGACCAGAATCCTCCTGTTTCCACCCGAACTGTTGATCGATGTGGACACGCCGGAGGACTACGAGGAAGTCAACAGACGTCTGTCGTCCGGCTCGTGAAGGCTGCCTTCGAAGCCAGTCAGGACGCCCCCGTCGAAGCCGCGGCGGACGGCAACGAGTTCGGCGAGGATCGACACCGCGATTTCCTCGGGAGTCTCGGCGCCGATCGAGAGACCGACGGGACTGCGGACGCGCGACAGGTCCAACGAGGACGGCGTACAGCCCTTCGCCGCCAGGTCTGCCAGCAACTGCCGGTAACGAGCCCGGGGGCCGAGCACACCGATGTATGTCGCGCCGGCGTCGAGTGCGTATCGCAGGCTTTCTGCATCGCGTTCCAGGTGATGATTCATCACCAGGACGAACGTGTTCGATGCCAGGGGCACCGCCGTGAGAAATTGGCTGAAGTGCGCCGCCACGAGCTTCGCCGTGGGGAACCGGCCCCGGGTCAGGTACGCGTCGCGGACATCGACCAGCGTGACGGAGAAACCGAGCACCCATGCCTGCTGTGCGAGCGGTACGGCGTCGGGCCCGGCGCCAAAGATGACGAGGTCGGGGGCGGGGAGGCTCAGTTCGAAGAAGAGCTCGGCGCTCCCGATGCGCTCCGCGCCCGCCCGTGAAAAGGGTGGGGTAAGACGCCGGCGGACCCGCGCGAGCGCCTGCTGCTCCAGGGCGGCGTCGGCCAGATGTCCGAACTGATCGCCGGTCGCCCGGATCAGAAGCCGCCCCGAGCTGCCGCTGAGCGGCGTCACGAGTGCCGCCACCTCGCCGCGCTCGAGCACGGCCAGCCAGGCGCGCATGATGTCGTCGCGTTCCAGATGGTCGAGCCGTTCGATGCGAACGTCGATGTCGCCGCTGCAGCCGACGCCCAACCCCCATACCGAGTCATCCGCCAGGTCATAGGTCACCAGCGCAGGCTCGCCCGTCTCGATGACTCGCACCGCCGCCTCGGTGACCGATGGCTCCAGACACCCGCCAGACAGGCCACACTCATACGTGCCGTCCCGCCTGACGAGCATACAGGTGCCTTCCCGTCGATAGGCACTCCCTCTGACGCGCACGATCGTCGCGAGGGCCGCGTCGTCGCCCGAAGCACGAGCCTGACGAGCCGCGTCAAGGAACCGTTCAATCTCGCGCCGGTTCATATACCCACGATGTCACAACGGACGCCGTCCATTCAAACGGCAGTCGTGCCGGCGGAAGGCCCCCCAGTGGAAGAACGGGGCCCACTTCCGTTACTGTGAATCACGATGACCGGCCATGGGCGTCACACTTCATTCGGAGCGGCACGCGCCGACGCAGCCCACATGACCCCTCCTTCCACGACGACCCGCGCATCAGCACGCGAAGCGGCCCTCGCACTGCTGCTCGCGCTTGCCTGCACGACCAGCGCGAGAGTCCGGACGCAGTCGACGCCGATCACGATCATTTTGACCGGACAGTCGATGATCCGGTCGGATCTCCGCGCCACGGCGCCGGCGACTGTGTCGGCGATCTCACGACTGCTGGCGGGTGACGTGGTGTTCACGAACCTGGAAGGCGCCGTCGCCGAACCGGGCGAGACGATTGAGGAGGGCCGCGGGTTTCTCACCCCGCCCGAAGCGCTCGATGCACTGACGACGATGGGCTTCAACCTGTTGGCACTCTCGGGCAACCACGCGTTCGACCTGCGAGCGAACGGGCTTCGAAACACGCTCCATGAGGCGGATAGTCGGAAGATCGTCCACGCCGGAACGGGTAACACCATCACCGA
>JBPYEE010000535.1:0-3409 GCA_051985095.1 Vicinamibacterales bacterium
CATTTCACCAGCCAGCGCAAGACCGATTTCTTTACGATTGGCGGCCTGGCCGGCGTGCCGATCGGCGGCTTCCGGATCTACGGACACGCCGGCGCGAATTACCACCGGGCGACGTTGTCCACGAGCGAAACGATCGATATCAGTGGAACGCAGAACCTCGAACTGAAGACCGCCGGGTGGGGGTGGCTCGCCGGCGCGGGCCTGGAAGTGTGGGTGAAGTCGGTCTTCGGCGTCTACGTTGAAGGCGGATTCGTGAAACTCCAGGGCGCCGCTGTCGGTGGAGGCGAAGGCAGCCTCGACGATCAGATCGTCTACGCGATTGCCGGCGCGCGTCTCAAGTTGTGGCCGTGAAGGCGACGGCGCTACTGCACGCTGACGAGTTCGATGTCGAACACGAGCGCGGCGTTCGGTGGAATCTTGCCGCTGCGCTGGTCGCCGTAGGCTTGGGACGGGGGGATCACCAGACGCCGCACGCCGCCGACATTCATGCCCGGCAGGCCCTGCTCCCATCCCTGAATGACCTGACCGGCTCCCAGCGTGAACTGGAACGGCGTGCCGGCCGCGGAGGCGTCGAACTGCAATCCTTTGAAATCGGCCTTGGAGGGATCGTACAACCACCCGGTGTAGTTGACTGACAGCGTGTTGCCGCTGGCAGCCGTCGCGCCGGTACCCACGGTGAGATCGGTCTTGCTGAATGCCGGGATCTGCGCGGGCGTCGTCGGTGAGCCCGCGCAGGCGGCGTGCAGCGCCGTCGCGACTAAAATAGGAAGAAGGCCGTGCTTTGTCACATCTCGTTCCAGAATACACCGTCCTATGATCCTCCATCAGTTTTATCTGAACTGCCTCGCGCACGCTTCATATCTTGTCGGCGACGAGTCAACCCGCGTTGCCGCCGTCGTCGACCCGCAACGCGACGTCGATCAGTATCTGACGTTCGCATCGACCCACGGTCTCGAGATCAAGCACGTGCTGCTGACCCACTTTCACGCCGATTTCGTCGCCGGACACCTCGAGCTGCGCAACCGGATCGGTGCCAGGATCTATCTCGGTGCCGCGGCACGCGCCGAGTACGCCTTTACACCGCTCGGTGACGGCGCGCGCGTCGAGATGGGACGGGTGCGGCTGCAGGCCCTGGAGACGCCGGGCCACACGGCGGAATCGATTTCCATTCTCGTGTTCGATCTCGATCGCAGCGACACCGACCCGTACGCAGTCCTGACAGGGGATACGCTGTTTGTCGGCGACGTAGGACGTCCCGACCTGCGGGTGGCGCTCGGCTGGTCGGCGAAGGATCTCGGGGAGCGCCTGTACGACTCGCTGTGGCAGAAAATCGTGCCGCTTCCCGACCAGACCCTCGTCTATCCGGCGCACGGGGCGGGGTCGCTCTGCGGCAAAGCGATCAGCCGCGAGACGGTCTCAACGGTCGGCGAGCAGCGGCGCTCGAACTACGCGCTCCAACCGATGACCAAGCGCGCCTTTGTCGATCTGGTCACCGCCGATCAGCCCGACGCCCCGTCGTACTTCACCTACGATGCCGTGCTGAACAGCCAGGAGCATCCGACACTCGAGGAAACGCTGGCACGTCAATTGACGCCGATTACCCTGGACCAGGCGCTCGCGCTCCGGGAGATCGGCGCCCAGCTGGTCGATACGCGCGACCCGGCGGATTTTGCCGCCGCCCACTTGAGCGGCAGCATCAATATTGGCCTGTGCGGTCAGTATGCGACCTGGGCCGGCACCATCCTGTCGCGAGACCGTCCAATCGTCATCATTGCCGACCCGCAGCGCGAGAACGAGTCGGCCGTTCGCCTGGGTCGCATCGGGTTCGATCAGGTGGCGGGATATCTGAAAGGCGGGCTCGAGAGCCTTGCGCGTCGACCCGATTTGACGGCGACGACTGAACGACTGAGTCCGGCAGTCGCCGCCCACCGCATGGCCGCCGACGCGGTCCTGGTCGATGTCCGCAGCCCCCGGGAACGAGTCGAGAAACACATTGCCGGCAGCATGTCGCTGCCGCTCAACCATCTGATCGACCGCGTGTCGGAGCTGCCACGCGACCGGCCCCTGATCGTGCACTGCGCCGGCGGCTATCGCTCGTCGATCGCGGCCAGCCTGCTGCACAAGCTCGGGTTCACCGATGTCAGCGAGGTCGCCGGCGGGATTGCCGCCTGGGAAACGGCTGTGCTACAGTCGCCTCAGCTGGAAGGCTCGCTTGTCCACGGGTGAAATCCCCCTCGCGCGACTGTGGCAACTGCCGGACGGCACCTGCTGCCTGCTGCTGAAAGATCCACGCGCCGAGAACTGGCTGTTACGCGTCGCGCGCGGCGATCACATGCTGCGCAGCGAACACTACAGCAGCGCCATCGTCGCCATGCAGCAGGCCAAGCAGTGGCGCGCCCTCTTCGACGCTTCACTGGCGCCCTCCGCTCCGCTGGCGCCCTCGCCCTGGCAACTGTAGCGGGCGTCGTCAGACGCGCGCGGCCCACGGGTTCTCGTCGGCGCTCGGTCCGTAAATCGACGGCACGGGCACGTCGAGGAGCCGCAGGTACACCGACAACTGCCCCCGGTGGTGATACCAGTGATTCAGGACGATCGAACGCACGAGCACGCCCTTCGGCATGGTCATCATCGTCGTCCCGTTCATCTTCGCTTCCCAGCTCTTCTTCAACCCGTCGTCGCCCAGCGCGCCGAGCAAGGTCTTGACGGTCTCCACCCCCTTGTCGTGCACCGCCAGGATCTCGTCGACACTGGCCGGATCGGGTTGCCGCTGGCCCTTGAATTCGGTGACGTCCTCGGCGGCCCAGCCGGCGATCGTCGCGGGGTTCGCAGCGATATGCAACGCGAGGTATCCAATCGACATCGACTTCGGATGGGGCTTCCAGGTCAGCTTGTCATTTGGCACCCGCTCGAGAACACGCCGGGTGGTCTTGGCTTCGTTCTCGAACTCCTGCAGGATTGCGGCGGTCATCGACATGGCGGTCCCTCCTTGCGTCAAAACGGACCCAAATCATACATCCGGTGTCCAATGACGCATGGTCGTCGCCGAACGGCTGACGAAGCACTACGGTGCCCTGACGGCCATTGACGGTGTCTCGTTCACCGTCGCACCGGGCGAGATCCTCGGTCTGCTCGGTCCGAACGGCAGCGGCAAGAGCACCGCGGTCAAGATCCTGACCGGCCTGCTGCGCACGACCAGCGGTCGCGTGTTGCTCGACGGACACGACGTTCAACGCGATCTGCCCGCGTACAAGGCGCAGCTCGGCTACGTCCCGGAAGAGCCCCACCTCTATTCGTACCTGACCGGTCCGGAATACCTGCGGCTCGTCGGCCGCCTGCGCGGCATTGCCGACGCGACGCTCGACTTCAAGATCGATCGATTCATGCAGCTGCTCGACGTGTTCGACGATCG
>JBPYEE010000536.1:0-9913 GCA_051985095.1 Vicinamibacterales bacterium
CCGAACACCTACGCCACCATCAATGCCGATCAACATCAAACGATCGACACCGTCAACGTGGCCCCGGGCTATTCGCTCGTGATCGGCTCGAAAGCGCTCCTCACGGCCAACGCGTACGTGCGGCACGATCATCTCGTCTACTCGCCGAGTGCCGACCCGCTGGTCGACACGCCGGCGAGTGTGTCGCAGGATCGAACGCTGACGAACTTCGGAGGCAAGGTCGACCTGTCCTATGCCTCCGGCCCGCACACCATCAAGGTGGGGACGATGCTCAGCGGCACGCGGTTGAACGAGAACTTCACGATGGGCATCACCGACCCGACCGACGCGGCGTTTATCGATCAGAACGGCAATTTCGGAGCGCAGTTCGCATCCTACCTCATCACGCAGGGCGGCCACCCGTTTGTGTTCAGTGGAGCCGCCACCATCAAACAGGAAGCGGCGTACGCACAGGATGAAATCCAGACGGGGCCGGCAACCTTCAAACTGGGTCTCCGCCTGGATCACTACGACGGGCTCAGCACGGCCACACTGGTCGAACCGCGCCTTGGCGTGTCCTACGCCGTGCCCGGCGGCAGCCGCACGGTCCTGCGCGCGTCCTGGGGCCGCAGTATGGAGACACCCTACAACGAAAACCTGCTGCTCTCGAGCGGGTACGGGTCGAGTGCGACGCTAGTCGGGACGTCGGCGCCGCCGCCACCGGGGACGCGCAACGAAGGCGAGGTCGGCGTCCAGCAGGGGATCGGTCGCTGGCTGGTCGCCGATTTCGGCTACTTCAACAAGCACACGCAGAACGCGTACGACTTCAACGTGTTGTTCGACACTCCGATCGTCTTTCCGGTCGCCTGGGACCACTCCCGGCTCGATGGTTTCACCGGCCGGGTCGATCTCGTCCAACACGGCGGCTTGAGCGCCTTTGTGGTGATGGCGCACACGAATGCGATCTACTACCCGCCGGGGGTGGGCGGCGTGCTGCTGTCGCCCCCGTGCGCGACGCCGGGGTGCGCCTTCCGCATCGATCACGATCAGAAATTCAACTCGACGGCCAACGTCCAGTACGTGTTCGAACCACGGCTGGGGGCGTGGGCGGCGCTGACCTATCGGTACGATTCGGGTCTGGTGGCGAGCGCGATCGGCGACGTCAACGACTTGTTGAACCTTACGGCGGATCAGCAGGCGGCCGCCGGCGTGATGTGCGGCGGCATCGCGGCGACTCTCACGGCGCCGATCACGAGCTGCGCACCGAACGCGCTCTCGGCGACGCGGCTCGTCGTGCCGGCGGCAGGCACCGGGGATCCCCTCACGAATCCGACCCGTATTGCCCCCCGGAACATGTTCGACCTGGGTCTCGGCGCCGACAATCTGTTGCACCGCCAGAAGGTGAAGCTGCGCCTCCGGTTTAGCGTGATCAATCTGACCAATACCGACGCCCTCTACAACTTCCTGTCATCGTTCAGCGGCACTCACTTCGTCACGCCTCGCGCGTATCAGGTCAGTGTCGGCGTGAACTTCTAGGTCGTACGGGTGCGCGTGAGAGGGAAGACGCGGCCGGCAGCAGTCGGGCCGAATTGAGGATGAACGTCAGTTCCGCTGCCACGTGAATGAACGCCGCGACGAGCGGGTTCAGCTGACCAAATGCGGCGAGCGCGACGCCCACCGCATCCACCACTATCGTGCCGGCGAAGTTGAAGCGGATGATGTCACGCGTGCGCTTCGCGAGGTGCACGGTTTCCGCAAATCTCGACAGATGGTTGCCAAGCAAGACGATGTCGGCGCGCTCTCGCGCAACGTCTTTGCCCGATCCCATCGCGACCCCGACGGTCGCGAGCGCGAGCGCCGGCGCGTCGGAGCCGTCGCCGACCATGGCCACAGACTGGCCGCCGCGCGTCAATTGACGAATGATCGCCGTTTTGTGATCTGGCAGCAGCTCCGCGTGCACATCGTCGACCCCTAGTTCCTCGGCCACCGCCTCGGCGACCGACCGCATGTCCCCCGTCAGGAGCACCATCTGAATCCCCGCCCCGCGCAGCTGTCGTATTGCGTCACGCGCGTCGGGACGGACGGTGTCGGCGATCCAGATCGTGCCGAGAAACAGCCCGTCCCGGACGACCACGACTTCGGTCGCCGCGCGCGGCGCGGCATGGAAGGGCGCCTCCTCGACCCCGTGCTGCCGAGCAAAGGCCGGACTGCCCACGAGGATGTCGTCCAGGCCGCTGCGGGCGATGACGCCCCCGCCCGGCCAATAGCGGAACGCTGTCGGCTCGACTACCGGGATGCCGCGGCGAGTCGCCATCTCCACGATTGCCTTCGCCAGCGGGTGTTCGGATCGGCGTTCGGCGATGGCCGCCGTCTCGAGCAAGACGCGCGGCGAAATGCCTTCAGCCGGATGTAGCGCCGAGACCTGCGGGGCGCCGACCGTCAGGATGCCGCTCTTGTCGAACGCCACGATGTGAACCGTCCACAACGCTTCGAGATGGCGACCGCTTTTGATGATCGCGCCGGCCCGAGCGGCGCGGCAAATCGCCCCCAGGATTGCGAGAGGCGTCCCCGCTGCGATCCCGCACGCGCTGGCGAAGATGATCACGGAAATCGTCGATCGCGCATCGCGGGTCAGGGCGAGCGTCACGGCAGCAGAGGTCAGCGCGAAGTAGACGAGATACCCCGCGTACCGATCAGCGGTTTTCTGAATCGGGGCCTTTGAGCGTTCCGCCCGTTCGACGGCCTCGAGGATTTGTCCAACGCTCGTGTCGCGACCCAGCCGCTCGGCGATGACTTCAAGCGCCCCAGACTGATTGATGGTTCCCGCGTACACAGCCGCGCCTGGGCTCTTCGCGACTGGCGTCGACTCGCCGGTGATCGTCGATTGATCCACATACGACTCGCCCGTCCGAACCACGCCGTCCACCGGGATGCGTTCACCGGGCGACACGAGGACCGCGTCGCCCCGGTTGACCAGGCGGAGCGCGACTCGCGCGATGCCGTCGACCCGCCGCACGGTAACCGTCCGAGGCAAGACGTCGAGCAGGTCCCGGATCGCGCGCCGCCGACGTCCCACGGTCAGCCCTTCCAGCACTTCGGCGCTCAGGACGAACGTCGTAATCACCAGCGCCGTGAGGAAGTCGCCGATGATGAGCACCGCGACGAGCGCGACCGTCATCGAGAGCTCCATCGTCATCCGCCGCTCGGCCATGTCGCGCCAGGCCTCGCGGAAGATCGGCCAACCGCCACCGATCGTTCCGACCAGGCCCAACACGCTGACACGCGCGACTGGCTCCCAGACGCGGAACCACACGGCCGCCGCCATCAGGGCCACGACGCCAATCCGGACAAGCTCGGACCGTTCCGCGATCGCACCGTGTTGACGGTCCTCTTCACCATCGTCCGACCGGTTTGCGAGGTCCAACCCATCGGCCGCCTGGACGATGGAGTCGGCGTTCGCAATCGTCTTGGCGGTCATGATCGGCCTCGTGGCGGACGCCAGCGATGCATCAGTGCGGGTGATCGATGAAGTCGGCGGCAGGGCCGCGCCCGTGGCTGGAATGTTGAAGCATCCAGGGCAGCAGACCGAAAAACAACGCACACAGCAGCACGACTACCACCCAGAACTCGATCGAGGTGTGTTCGTACCACTTCAACTGCCGGAGGCGCTTGCGCGAGCCGCGATAGACACCCACGCCGTGTGATCTGGCGCGATGCGGACCATAGCTGGGCATAGAATGCGGGCCGACCGCCTCGCAGGAATGGAGCACCGTACCGTGAGGGTTGGCTCCGGGCGCGATGTTTTCAATGAGTAGCTGGATAGCTCGAACAGGCGGTCGGTATCGATCTGCGAACTGCGGCTTCGTCGTGCGGTGACGCGGTGACCGCAGACGACCGTCGGTTCAAGCGGCGATGCCTGGCGGATTGATCGGAGCCCAGGACACCGGCAGCAGCCGGAAACGCCACGTGATGCCAGAACAACGGGGCGTTCCTTGAGTTCTGTCAGTCGACCTATCTACCGAGAAGCCGACCGTAGAACGCGTCGAATGGCGACGTAAAGGCCGCAAGGGAGCACGGTTCGCCCTGGAAGACTCCGGACAGACCATCTTTTCTGCAGACCAACGGTCCGCATTCTGCACAGGCCGACCTCCACCGTCAGGCATCGTGTCGCGGCACCGCAGCGTCACCGGCCGCTATTTCAGCAGGTCCTGGAACACTCGCCGAAGGCGACCGGTTTGGTTGCGACTCATGCCGACCTGCCGGCCATTCTCGAACAGCGCCGTGCTGGTCCCTGCAGGCCCATTCACGATTCGTGTGATGGAGTTGAGATTGACGATGAGGCTGCGGCTCAGGCGCACGAACACGGCTGGATCCAGCCGTGTTTCGAGGTCTTTCAAACGATACAGAATCGTGTGTTGTTGCTGATCCCGCGTCGTGATGATCAACCGTTGCCGGTCGGCCGTGATCATCATCACACGATCCGTCGGGACGAGGACCAATCCATCGCCACCGCGTACCGGGATCCGCGTCAGGTACTCACTGGAGGGGCGGGCAGGCGCCACAATTGCGGATCGAAGCCTCGCCATCTCTGACTTCGCCTGCGGCTCACGGCCGCGTTGAGGCTGCATATCAGCCCGCCCTCTCCGAGCAACTCAGTGCCGGCTGGATCTACCGAACGGTCCTCCACACGCGGTGAATCCAGCACCACGGTGATCCACTAAAACGCCACGCCCAATTGGACCTGATAGGCTCTCGGCGTGACCCAGTGCGTCCCTGTGAACGTGGAGAGGAAGTTGTAAAGCGCTTCGCGGTTCGTCAGATTCACGACGCTCAGCCGCAGACGCAGTTTCACTTTGTCGCCGTGGAGCAGGTTGTCGGCACCCACCCCGAGATCGAACAGATTGCGTGGCGCAATACGAGGGGGATTGGAGACGTCTTGTTCGGGTGCCGGATTGGCCGGCGTCAACGGGAGGACCACGCGCGTCGCACCGTAGCTAGCGGCCGAGCAACTCGAGATCGGCGTCGCGACGGTCGCCACCTGATTGCCGCAGAACAGGCCCATCGCGGCTTGCTGGTCGCCGTCGAGCCCGAGTGCCGCATTCCAATCGGGTACGGCACTGGGCACGAGTCCGGAGTCGTACCGCCACACGAGCGCTGCCCACGCCCCGATCGGTCGGGCGAACGCATACTGGAGGTTTGTCGTCGAGTTGAACTTCTGGTCGTGGTCGATGCGGAAATCGCCGGCCGGTGCCGTCACCTGAATCCCGCCGGTCGATGGCGGCGAGTAAATCGCATTGGTGGTCGCCATCACGAAAAAGGCGCTGAAGCCACCGTGCTGAACCAGGTTGACGCGGCCGGTGAAGCCGTAGACATGCGACTGAGTCCACGAAATCGGGAACACGATCGGCGTGTTAAACAGGATGTTGAAGTCGTAGCCGTTGTCCGTGTGCTTATCGTAGTACCCGAAGTCTGCGACGATCCACCGGCCGAAAGCCTGTTGGCCGCCGACCTCAACTTCGTCGCGCTTGCCGACCGGCAGGGGATTGCCCGAGCCGAACAATCCATTCAGCCCAACACCGGCCGAGAGCAGGAGGTTCTCGTTATACGGCGTTTCCATCGTGCGCCCGTACGACGCTCGCAGGACCGTTCCAGGTCCAGGGACCGCGTACGAGATGCCGAGCCGCGGTTCGGCTTGCGTCGCCGTGACCAACCCGTCGTAGTGATCCAGCCGAACGCCAAGCTTCAACGTGGCGTCGCCAGCCTTGATGTCATCCTGGACGAACGCCGCCTGCTGCTTGATCGTGGCTGACTGATCAAAAAGGAACGGTTTGCCGCCGTTGGTCAGGTCATACGGCGCAAACCGGGGATCGAAGTTGCCGTCGGGGCCTGCCCACGTCGGATCGTTCGGATTGGTGATGCCGAGCGTGAAAATCTCGTGCAAGGGCGTCGCCGTGATGGCGCCGCCAAACTTGATGTTGTGGTTTCCGGTCGTGTAGGTCAGATCGGCTTTCGCACCGATGTTTGTGAGCGTGCGGTCTTGACTCACGCTGCCTGGCAGATCAGCGAGCGGGTTCGCGCTTGGCAGGTATACCAGATGGTCGCGGCGGACGTAGGCGTTCGCGCTGAACAGTACCTTTGATCCGATCACGCGCGTGTAGCCGGGCGCGATGTTGAACGAGGAGATGGTGTCGTGCTGGCCGGCGCCGAGCGCCAGTTGATCGTAGGTGTCGGGGACGTTGAAATCCGATCGACCCGCCTGGACGTTGACGTGAAAGGCGTCCGTGGCCGTCGGATGAAAATCGAATCGGTTGAAGAATGTGAAGGCATTGCCATTGTCATGAATGGGGTCGAACTCGGGCGTGTCGAGGTAGCGGTCGCTCCGCAGACCGCTCACAGTGAGAAAATTGCCCATGGTCGACGACCCGGCGCCGATGCTGAAGTCCCCGGTTGGAGCCTTGAACGATCCATAGCCGACCGACAGCGATCCGGTAGGCTTCGGTTGATCGAGGCCAGACTTCGTGACGATATGCACGATCAAGCTGGTCTTATCCCCATATTCGGCAGGGGCCACACCCGTCATGATCTCCATGGATTGCACGGCGTCCGGAGAAATCTGATTCGAATACAGACGGCTTTGCTGATCCGAGATCGGCTGGTTATCGATCGAGAATTGCGTTTGCGCATGATCGCCGATGGGGTGGAAGAACCCGTTTGAATCAGCCACGACGCCCGGTGAGGCGAGCGTAATGACCTGGTTTAACCCGGGAGAGGCCGCGAGCGGGATTCTGTCGATCAGGCTCTGATCGACGTCAGTATGGGCGGTCGGGTCGCGCTCGACCAGCACCTCCGCACGACCGACAACCTGTACCGCTTCGGTGGTTCCGGCCAGTTGGAGCTGCAGCTCAACCTCCATCGGCACGCCGGACCGCACGTCCACATCCCGTTCAAGGGTTGAGAATCCCTGCGCCTCGACGGACATGTGGTACGGGTTCGGAGGCAAATTCCTGAACACGAACCGTCCACTCGCGTCGGTGGCGGCGGTCCGGTTGAACCCGGTGACCGAGTTTCTGATCATGACCTGGACGGCCGGCATCACGCCGCCTTGCGGATCCTTCACAGTGCCTTGAACAGTTCCCGCCCCGCCAAGCTCCTGCGCCGCCACCGACGTGGCCGCGAGCGCGAGGACCGCGAGCACGGAGAATCGAATGATCGTCAACCGCATTTGAGTCACCTCATTGAAAACGGGGCGACGGGGCCTGTTGCGGGGCACCGTCCCGCCAGGCCGGCAGCATCACCGCGCGCGAACGTTAGAGGCACTCCGGGGCGATCGACAATCCGAAATGAACGAACGCCTCTGAGATGACTACAAACGCGAGCAATTGGCTAATGAGTGGAAGCCGCGGCGGAAGCGCCAGAGACGTTCGTCGCGTAGGATTGTGCGATGCCGGGGCGCGTGCGAGCGGCGATCGGCGGCCGATTCTTAGGCATTCCTGACGTTTTCCAGCTGGTCAGGAATCGACGCTCCCCAACGAGTCGGGTGGGCGGGTGCAAAACAACGACGATCTGCGAAACGAATGCGCGGCGACGCGCGGGATCGTCCGACAGACTGCGGCGGCGATACCGTCACGAGCCGAGCGATCCCACGCACACGGCTGTGCTGTCGCAATCGTGTACGCTTCCCGACGATTGACCAGGGCTCTTCCTGCCGGCACGTAGCGGGAGCCAGGCCGCCTTCGGGAGTCCAACCCCGTCGACGTTGCGCGCCTTACAACATGTCGTGATTCGCTCTCACAATCTGCCGTACGCCACCCGTACGTCTGCTTGATGGATCCGGCCGGCGCTCGCACCCTCGTCCGTTTCACGCTGGGAAACGTCCAGTTTTCCAGGGCCGCTTCGGCGGAGTGCACCTTGCAGGCGGGTCGGCGGACAGGCGTCCCGCCAAACGTCCCTGGCGACATATCCGACGATCCGGCAGCGTGTGGCGAACACGAGGCTGGATCGTTCAAAAGGAGCGAAGATGAATTGCGCTAGACACGAAGGTCAGCACACACACACCCACGCGGCCGGTTGCGGCCACATCGGTGTGAAACACAACGGCCATATCGATTATCTCCACGACGGCCACCTGCACTTCACACACGGCGATCACGTCGATGATCACGTCCTTGAAGCCGGGGGAAAAAACCAGTCCAAGTGCACCCCGAATCACGCATGTGGCGAGCACGACGCCGACCACGTCCACGGACCAGGTTGTGGACACGAGCGGGTTCCGCACGGCGACCATGTCGATTATCTCGTCGGCACTCATCTGCACCATCCTCATGGGAGCCATTGCGACGATCATGGGCACGTCGAACGGGTTCTGTAGGAGTCGAACAACGACAGTGATCCGCTGACGCTGCGTCCGGCTGCTGAGCCAGGTCCGGGCCTGGCGGCCGTGGTGCACAGCCCCGCTCGAGACGTCGTTCTGAGGCAGCCGCCACGGCTGGGGGCGTCACCCACAGGCTCAAACCATGTGGGGCACGAGAATCCAGCCGCGGTCGGCGTTCTCCCAAGGCTTGCGATTGCATCGGCGGACTCCAAGCCGGACGGCCATCACTCCCGAGTCGGATCGGGACGCGGAAACAGGACTCGATGCGGTCCCGGCGCCTGGCGAGGTGTCGATGGCATTCTGGCCGTTGAGGAAACTGACTCGTTCTCGCATGTTGAACAACCCGGCGCTCGCTGACCCGCTTCGGCAAATCGAACCCGGTGTCCGTCGCGGCGGTGGTGAGGGCAGATTCCCGTTCTTGAGGCAGCCGACCCCCTCATCGCGCACGTGGGCGTGCTTCACGATGTCGTGCATCACCAGTCTCCCAAGGCTTGACCGACGGTCGGCGAATGTGCCGTGGAACATCTCGCCATCCCGGGTCGATCTGATCCCGAAGCCACCAGACCGTTCGTCTCGCACTGACGCCCGTTCATTTGAAAACGATCTTTGGTTCCTGCCGCCGCAGGTATAAGCGTCACGCGTGAATCCCGTCTTGATCCAGGTCATCGTGGCGACCACCGTTGCGTGCCTGGGCGCTGGGGGCGCGGCGCTCCTGCGCCGTGGCGGCGCACGCATCATGCGGCCGCTCGTGCTGGTCGCACTGCTGTTTTTCGCGCTGGTCGCCATCGTCGACATCCTGCCGGCGAGCAAGCAGGTGCTGACCTGGCCGGTTTTTCTCGCCGCGGTGGGCGCTGGCTACGTCGTGTTCTGGCTGATCGGGCGGTACGTGGCGCCGATTTGCCCTGCGTGCGCGATGCGCCACTTCGAGGCCGGTCACCATCATTCGCACGGCCAGGGACTCGTGTTTCTCGTGCTGGTCCTCGGCACCCACTGCTTCGTCGATGGACTCGGCATCAGCGCCGCGTCGACCATCGACGCCGGGGTTGGTCTGCGGATGTTCGCCGCGATCGCCCTCCACAAGCTTCCGGAAGGGTTCGCGGTGGGCCTGGTGCTGATGACCGGAACGCGATCCGTGCTGACGGCGGTGACGATCGCGGCGGGCGTCGAAACCTTGACGCTTGTCGGAGCAATCGCCGGCGCGTTCTGGACCGATCCGTCCGCCTTTTGGCTGGCCATCGTGCTCGCCCAAATCGGAGGGACGTTTCTCTATTTGAGCTTCAGCGGCCTCCAGGATGCGTTGGCGCCGCGCCCCGGGCCCGGCACTGTTGTCACGGAGAGTGTCGGATCATCCAGGGGATGACCACGAATAGCAGGAACGCGAGCCAGGCCACGAGCAGCCACAGCTGCAGAGAGCTGTTGTCGCGCTCCCGGACTCGCCGCAGCCGTCGTCGCGAACCATGCGGCTTGGCTGGACGTGAACTCTCGGCCTGATCCATGCGTCCGCGCTAGCAAACCGCGATCACCAATCACCGCTCGCCTGATTTCTAGTGGACGGCTCGAGCG
>JBPYEE010000537.1:0-3808 GCA_051985095.1 Vicinamibacterales bacterium
ACGATTGAGAACAACTCCGTCGACAAGGTCGACAGCGAGAACCTCGTCACCGGCGCCATTCGCTGCATGCTCGGGACCCTCGATCCGCACTCAAGCTACTTCACGCCGAAAGAATACGCGCAGATGCGCGAGCGCCAGGAAGGGCGCTACTACGGCATTGGCGTGTCGATCGTCGCCATCGACGGCGACATTACCGCGATGCAGGTCTTTGAGGGATCGCCGGCGCACAAGAAGGGCATTCGCAGCGGCGACGTCCTGGCGACCGTCAACGACAAGAGCATGAAGGGGTGGACGACCGAGCAGGCGATGCGGGAGCTGCGCGGCCCGCGGGGCACGCGCGTCTACGTCGAGATCAAGCGGCGCGGCTACGAAAAGCCGCTCGCCTTCGAGCTGACACGCGACGAAGTCTATATCCCGACGGTGCCGGCCTATTTCATGATCGATGCGTCGACCGGCTACATCCGGATGCAGGATTTCGGCGAGAACACCGATCGCGACGTGAAGCACGCGCTGCGCGAGCTGACGTCGAAAGGCATGCATCGGCTGCTGTTCGATATCCGCGGCAACCCGGGCGGGCCGCTCGACCAGGCGATTAAGGTCGCCAACGAATTCCTGCCACGCGGACGGATGATCGTCAAAACACACGGCCGCATCGCGAATTCCGATCAGGAGTATCGCGCGCAGGAAGACGGGGAGTTCACGGAGATCCCCATCGTGCTGCTCGCGAACCGCAACAGCGCCAGCGCCTCAGAGATTGTGACCGGTGCGCTGCAGGATCACGACCGCGCGTACGTCGTCGGCGAGACGACCTTCGGAAAGGCGCTCGTGCAGTCGGTCTATCGGATCAGCGGCAACGCGGGCCTCGCGCTCACGACCGCGCACTACTACACGCCGAGCGGTCGACTGATTCAGCGGCCGTGGGATGCGACCTTCGATGAGTACCTGAGCTACGGCCTGCAGGATCAGTCCCAGGCGCGGCAGCATACGCCCAGCGAGTTGATGCATACCGACGCCGGCCGCCCGGTCTACAGCGGCGGCGGCATCGAGCCCGACAAGCGGATCGCGGGACCGGTCGGCCCGAACAACGGCGGCGGATTCAATCCCTCGCGGTTCGGCCGCAGTCTCCTCGGACGCACTGAATTTGCGCGCTTCGCCCAGCGCTTCTCGGCCGAGGGCGACACGCGGGTCGCCGGCACGGCGACGGGCCGCGCCACCGTCAAACCGAACTTCGTGGTGGACGATGCAATGCTCGCCGATTTCCGCGAGCAGCTCAAAGCCGATCACGTGAAGATTGACGAGGACGCGCTCAAGAAAGACGACACGTTCGTTCGCGCGATGATGCGGTTCGAGATCGATACGGCGCTCTTCGGCGTCTCCGACGCATGGCGTCATCTCATCGCCGTCGACCCGCAGGCACAGGAGGGCCTCGCGGAGTTCGGCGAAGCGGCCAAGCTCACCGAGCTCAGTCGGGGGGCGCGCACGAAGGCCCATTAGGGCAGGCAGCCCCAACCGGTTGCGCTGCAGTTTCGAGTTGCCGCTACACATAGTCGTGCTAGACTGACGCCGACAAAACGACCGACGATTGGCGGCTGATCGACCCCGGGGCCGTGGTCCTCGTGCGGGGAGGACGACGAAGGGTTCGGTCTGCCGCGTATCTGGTTGCTTCCCAGCCAACGAAAACAATTGCGACTGGTGCACTGCTGATTGCTAATGTGGGACGTGGCCGCGCCGAATGAGCCGCCCACATCAGCAGTCGGTACGGTGCAATTTGCAACGTGACGGGTGTCGCCATGCGTCTGCAGCGCCTCGAAATCAACGGGTTCAAGTCGTTTTCGGATCGGTCGGAGCTTGCGTTTGATGCCGGCGTGACGGCGATCGTCGGACCGAACGGTTGCGGCAAGAGCAACGTCGCCGACGCGATCACGTGGGTGATGGGCGAGCAGAGCGCGAAGAGCCTGCGCGGCGACCGCATGGAAGACGTCATCTTCAGCGGCAGCGACGCGCGCAAGCCCACGGCCGCGGCTGAAGTGAAGCTGAAATTCAACGGGTTCGTGAAGAAGGTGGTTGCCGAGACCGGCAACGGCAATGGTCACGAGGTGCCTGGCAACGGCAACGGCCACAATGGCCACGGGACCGGCCCTGGCGATCTCGCCGAGGAGATCATCCAGTCGGTCGCGCGCGAAGTCGAAGTCACGCGCCGGCTCTATCGGTCGGGCGAGAGCGAGTACCTGATTGACGGCCAGGTCTGCCGCCTGAAAGACATCCACGATCTGCTCATGGACACAGGCCTCGGCGCGAAGGCCTACGCCATCATCGAGCAGGGCAAGATCGGGATGATCCTCAGCTCGCGGCCGATCGATCGACGGCAGCTCATCGAAGAGGCGGCCGGCGTCACCAAGTACAAGGCGCGGCGCCGGCAGGCGGAGCTGAAGCTCGAGGCGGCGCGTCAGAACCTGACGCGGATCGACGACATCGTCTTCGAAGTCGAGAAGCAGCGCGGATCGCTGAAGCGCCAGGCGGCCAAGGCGCGGCGCTACCAGAAGCTGCGCGACGAGCTGCGGCGCTGGGACAAGGTGCTGTTCGCGCGCAAGTATCGACAGCTCGCGGAAACGATGGCGTCGACGCGCGCACGCCTCGCCGACGCGCGCGCGCGAATCGGCGGCGGCGGGCCGCGTCGCGGAAGTGGACGCCGATCTCAGCCGCGTCCGCGTGCAGCTGGTCGAAGCCGAGACGCACGCGACCGGGCGGCGCGAAGCGGCCCACGCGGTCGAACTCGCGATCAACCGGCAGCAGCAACAGATCGCCTTCGACAAAGATCAGGCGCGCGGTCTCGACATCCGCCGCGAGACGGTGGCCGCCGAACTCGAGGCGCTCGAGGCGCGCCGCGAGCCGGCCCGGGCCGCGCTCGACGCTCGCCGCGCCGCGGCCGCCGACGCCAACGCCGACCGCGATCGAGCCGCCGACGTGCTGCGCGATGCGGGCGACGCCTACGAGGCGGCGCACCGCGAGATCGAAGGGCTCGAGGCCGACGTCGAAGCGGCGCGCAGCGAGGTCTTCTCGGCGATTAACGCGGCGACCGCGCTCCGTCACGCGCTCGAGCACGCCGCTGCCGCCAGGGACCGGGTGGCCGAGACGCTTTCAAAACTGGACGTCGAAAGCGCCGACGTGCGTGTCGAAGCCGATCGTGTCGCGCAGGGGCGGGCGGCGGCGGCCGACGCCCTGAAGCGGGCGCAGAACGCGATCGAGGCGACGCGGATGGCGAAGACGGCGCGCGAATCCGAGCTGGCGAGCGCGCGCATCGAGCACGAATGGCGCGCCCGGTCGGTGCGGTCGCGCGAACATGATCTCGCCGGACTGGCGGCGCGGTTGAAGTCGCTCGAGGAGCTCGAGGCGGCGCGCGCCGGGTACGGCGACGCACCGCGCGCGGTCCTGGCCCAGGCCAACGGCCACGTCAATCAGCATGGCGCGATCGCGGACTATCTCGACGTGACGGCCGGCTACGAGCGCGCCGTGGAAGCGTGCCTGGGCGACCTGCTCCAGCACGTGGTGGTCGAACAGCCGGAACACGCCGCCGCCGGATTCCAGGTCGTGCGTGACGCCGGTGCCGGGCGGTGCGGATTTCTCATCACATCGGCGGCGGCCGACGACGAGGCGGGGCCGCCCCGCTCCACAGGGGAGGACAGCCGCAAGGCCAACCCGGGCGCCGCGGGAGGCTTCCTGCCTGAAGGCGTTGTGACCCTCTCGTCGGTCGTCCGTGTGCACGGCGCCTTCGCCGATGCGATCCGCGCCGCGATCGATGATGCGTGGC
>JBPYEE010000538.1:0-3965 GCA_051985095.1 Vicinamibacterales bacterium
CGCCGGTGTCGCCACGCCCTTCTCCGCCTTCGGCCAGTTCGTGTTCACGCTCGACGTGACACCGGCGCAGGGTCTCGGCCCGCTTTTCAACGCGCAGTCGTGCGTAGGCTGCCATGCGCATCCGTCGGCCGGCGGAATGGGCCTCGATCCGGGCCAAACGGCGCTCTTTGTCGGAAAGCTGCGTCACGACGGCACGTTCGATCCGCTGGTCAACCACGGCGGGCCGGTTGCACGTCTGCACTCCGTGGCGGAGCTCGGCGTTTCCTGTGGATTAGGTGCCGGCGTCCCGCCCGAGGCGAACGTCACCTCGTTGCGTAACGCGATGACGCTGCGCGGCGACGGGTTGCTCGACGACGTGGCGCTTGGCGACGTGCTCGCCAACATGGGGACGGAGCCAGTGGACGTCCGGGGCCGCCCGAATCTGTTGCCGGACGGACGGATGGGCAAGTTCGGGTGGAAAGCCAACGTCCCGACTCTCGTCGAGTTCATGAGCGACGCGTTCCGGAATGAAATGGGGTTGACCAACCCGCTGCAACCGCGCGATGAGGAGCGTGGGTGCGGAGCAAATAGAAACAGTCCCGAACTGGATGCGCTGGCACTGCAGGCCACGGCGACGTTCCTCAATTCGAACAGCCCACCGGTGCCGCCTGTCTCGGTGTTCGATCCGACGGGCACTCATCCATCGGTCGGGCAGCAGGTCTTCCAGTCGATCGGTTGCGCAACCTGTCACACGCCAGCCCTGCCCGGCCCGGGCGCGCGCGCACCAATCTACCCCTTCTCGGATCTCCTGCTCCATGATATGGGGCCCGGCTTAGCCGATCAGATGCAGCAGGGTTCGGCGCAAGGCAAGGAGTGGCGAACGATGACGCTATGGCGCGTGTCGGAACGCGGGCGGTTTATCCACGACGGCCGCGCGTCGACACTCGCCGATGCGATTGCGGCACACGGAGGTCAAGCGCAGCAGGCGCGCGATCTCTTCCTCGCGCTTGTCCCAACGGACAAGAGTGCGCTGCTTGCATTCTTGAACGGTATCTGATCGGTCGCTCGACGTGATGCAGGATTGATCGAGCGACGAACGTTCGGCGATTCGACCAGGCGCTTCGATCCGGCGTCTCATCGAGACTGCCACGCGGCCCGTGGCTGTCTCGATTCCTGTCGCTGTCGGCATGTCGGGCATGGCGATCGAATTCGAGGCGGGCGTTCTGACGCTTGACGATTCGAAGGACGATGATCCGCCGAATTTTCCGATGACGGATGAACCTGCACGCGCTCCTCGAAGAGCGACGCCAGCATACGGGGCGCGTCCCGGGCGAGCACCAGAAGTCGTCTCGTTCGTCTTCCACAACGATTATTACGGCGACGGGGTGAGTCGATTCGATAGCTTATTCAAGACAGTTGTGCGAGCGACGTTGAGGAGTGGCGGGCCATCTGGGACGACTTTCACACCTGCTGCGTCGACGCGTTGGGAACTCCACTGACAGCACCGGCGCTGCCAGCTTGACAATTGTCCCGAGGCCTCCAAAATGGAGCGAATATTGGAGAAATTGGGTGGCCACTCTGAACGTTAAGAATCTCCCAGATGCCTTGTACCGAAAGCTGCAGACGCGTGCGAGGCGCCAGCGCCGGTCGGTCGCCCGGGAAGTGACCCAAATTCTGAGCGACGTTCTGGAAATGCCGAAGGCCCTATCCATTTTGGAACTTCAAGGCCTTGGCAAGGAGCACTGGCAGCATGTGGACGCCCCAACATACGTTGAGCGTGAGCGGTCGGCGTGGGATTGAGTGCGGATCTCGGTGCCGGCGACCTAGCCATCGACGCGGCCATCTTCATCTACCTCATCGATGAGGACGCTCGTTACCTCCCTCTGATTCTTCCGCTGTTTGAGGACGCTGATTCCGGGAAGCGGAATCTTGTCACGTCGGCAATAACCCTTCTCGAGGTCTCGGGGGTGCCGTATCGCGTCGGCGATGTACGGCTGGCGGAGCGTTACGAGCTGTTGCTGACGAGAAGCCGGGGGTGCGAATGATCGCTGTCAGTCGCGATCAGCTTCGCGCAGCTGCACAACTCCGTGCCGCGACCGGAGTCAAGACTCCAGATGCGCTGCAGATGGTGTCGGCCTTGGGCGCAGGGTGCCGCGCGCTGCTGACGAACGATCGTGGTTTGCCCTCCGTCCCGGGGCTTCGTGTCGTCCAGCTGTCTTCGTACATCGAACGCGAATGCCAGCGTTCAGCGGACGCTTACGAAACGCGCTGGCGCAGAGTGTTGAAACGTCGAATCTGCTGATTTGATTGACGTTGTCCTGCCTGAGCGACAGGTAACAGCCCATTCCGAGCGGATGGGTGACACTCTGCCCCCACCACGACCATACATTTTGCGGACGCCAGCGGTCGATCATTGTTTCAGCGCCAGGGCATATTCGAGGCTATCCACCAGAGCCTCGAGGCTCGCCTCGATGATGTTCCCGCTGACGCCGATCGTCCCCCATTCGTGCGTCCCGTCACTCGACTCTATCAGGACGCGCGTGATGGCGGCGGTTCCCGATTGAGAATCGATGATGCGGACCTTATAGTCGGTCAGCCGGACGTCGCGCAGCCGGGGGTAGAACTTCACCAGCGCCGCACGCAGGGCCGCGTCGAGCGCGTTGACCGGACCGTCGCCATCGGCGACCGTGTGTGCCGCGTCCCCCCCGACGCTCACTTTCACCGTCGCCTCGCAGACTGACGTCGCGCCGTCGGATCGCATCGAGACGTGATACGCATCGACCGTGAACGGACGTTTCTCATCGCGCAACGCCCGGCGAATCAGCAGGGTCAGCGAACCGTCTGCGGCTTCGAACTCGTAACCCTTGTGCTCGAGCGCTTTGATCTGCTGCAGCATGCTCCGCAGGTGGGGGGTCTCGGTCGACAACTCGATGCCAAGCTCGCGCGCCTTCATCACGACGTTGCTGCGGCCAGCGAGATCGCTGACCAGCACGTGCCGGCTATTGCCAACCGAGGCCGGGTCGATATGCTCGTAGCTGCTCAGGACCTTTTGGACGGCATTCACGTGCGTACCGCCTTTGTGCGAGAACGCCGCGGCCCCGACCCACGGCAGCCGCGGGTTCGGACGTAGATTCGCCGTCTCGTCGACGAACTGCGACAACTCGGTCAGCGTCGGCAGTGATTCCGCGGGGACACAGGACTTCTTCAGCTTGAAGTGGACGGTCGGAATGATCGCCGTCAAGTTGCAGTTGCCCGTCCGCTCGCCGTAGCCGTTAATCGTCCCCTGGACCTGCGTGGCGCCGGCTTCGATGGCCGCAAGCGCGTTCGCAACGCCGAGACCGATGTCGTCGTGCGTATGAATGCCGACACGGACGCGAACGACCCGACAGACGGTCCGTGTGATATCGGCAATCTCAGTGGGCAGCGATCCACCGTTTGTATCACAGAGGACGATGAGATCCGCACCAGCTGATTCGGCCGCACGCAGCGTGGCGAGCGCATACTCACGGTCACTTTTGAAGCCGTCGAAGCCGTGCTCGGCGTCGTAAATGACGAACCGCCCATGTGACCGCAGGAAGCGAATCGTATCCGCGATCATCGCCAGGTTCTCGTTCGGCGTCGTCTGGAGCACGTCCCGAACGTGAAGCAGCGACGTCTTCCCGAAGATCGTGACGACCGGCGTCGCCGCATCGATCAGCAACCGCACCTGGTCGTCGTCTTCTGCGTGCGTGTCCTTGCGGCGCGTCGATCCGAATGCCGCCAGGCGCGCGCACGCGAACGTGCGATGCTTCGCCTGCTCGAAGAATTCGACATCACGCGGATTCGAACCCGGCCAGCCGCCCTCGACGTACTGGACGCCAAACGCGTCGAGCCGCTCCGCAATTCGAAGCTTATCGGCGACCGAGAACGCAATCCCGTGCCCTTGTGTACCGTCGCGAAGTGTCGTGTCGTAAATCTCGATCTCGGGACGCTGCATCTGTAAGCCA
>JBPYEE010000539.1:0-11103 GCA_051985095.1 Vicinamibacterales bacterium
ATGTCGCACCGCGCGCGCTACCTCGCCAGAGCTACGTCGCGCCGCGCGGATATGGCGGTGGCGCGCGAGCCGCAACGGTCGTACCGCGTGCTATCCCGCGCGCCATTCCGCGGGGGACGTACGGGTACTATCGGCCGTGGTACGGATACCGTGGATACGCGCCCTTCCGACCGTACTACTTCCGTCGGTGGTATCCGTTCGGGTTCGGAATCTTCGTTGGCTATCCGGTCGCGTTCTATTCGTATCCGTATCCGGTGCCGGTGTACGGTTACGGCGCCCCCTACGGCGACGTGATGGTGGGACCCGATGCCGCGTATGGCGGCGTGGCGCTCGAAATCACACCGGCTGACGGGTACGTCTACGTGGACGGCGCCTATGCGGGCATCGTGCACGACTTCGACGGCTCGCGCCAGCCGCTGACGTTGACGCCGGGCGTTCACCACATCCAGATCGAGCAGGACGGGTTCCAACCGCTC
This sequence comes from Vicinamibacterales bacterium, assembly GCA_051985095.1. GTDB lineage: Bacteria > Acidobacteriota > Vicinamibacteria > Vicinamibacterales > CAVVIG01 > Gp6-AA45. The sequence continues at coordinate 477 of JBPYEE010000539.1, forward strand.
GCGTTCGACGTGACCGTGCAGCCAGGCCAGGTGGTTCCGTATCAGGGGAACCTCCAGGCGTACTAGCCGCCTCGCGACCTTCACACCTGGACGTGCTCCGGGCGGAGACCGACGCCGATAAAGCGCGCCGGAATCCGCCGGAGCACGGCGAACCGATTCAATAGTTTCACGGGCCACGGAACGGCAATCGGCGCCGTGCGGCCAAGCGTCGGAAAAATGACGTTCCGCTGCATGACCGCCTGGACCCACTGCGTGGCCTTCGTCGGCCACTCCCGGCGCGTTTGCACGCGCCGCAAATCGTGAACCGAGCATGTTCCCCGCCCGAGCGGCTCCGCGAGCAGGTTGGCCGTGGCGACGGCATCCTGAATCGCGAGGTTGATCCCGACGCCGCCGACCGGCGACATCGCATGCGCCGCATCGCCGATGCAGAGCAGGCCGGCGCGATACCACTGCTGCAGCCGGTCGATCTTGACCGTCAACAGCTTGATGTCCCGCCAATCGCGCAATTCGCCGACTCGATCGCTCAGAAAGGGCTCGAGTGCGGCAATCCGCTGGCGGAACGCATCGAGGCCGCGCGCCTGCACGGCGTCGATGCCGCCTTTGGCAATCACGAACGCGCACTGCCAGTAGTCCTCGCGGTCGAGCATCACGAAGATCGCGCCCGGTTCGATGTGGCCGAAGGTCTGGCCAGGGTCGCTCGGCTTCCGCGACATCCGCATCCACAGCACGTCGATCGGCGCGCCGATGTCATCAACTCGCAGGCCGGCCCGCTCGCGCACGATCGACGTCCGGCCATCGGCGCCGACGGTCAGCAGCGCCTGCACATCGATGTCACCCTGCGGCGTTCGGACGACGAGGCCGGCCACTCCGTCAGCGGCCCCGATGATGTCCCCCACTTCCGCTTCGCGCATCAACGTGAAGGTCGGGAACTTCTGCGCCTGCTCGGCAAGGAAATCGAGGAACTCCCATTGCGGCATCAGCGCAATGAACTTGCTGTGCGTCGGCAGGTGCGAGAAATCGGCAAGCTTGACGCGGACGTCCCCAATCTCGCCGCCCAGCTCGCGCACCTTCTGATGCGGCCGTTTGAACAGCTCGTCCAGGATGCCGAGTTCGAACATGACCTCGAGGGTCGAGGGATGGATCGTATCGCCGCGAAAGTCGCGCAGGAAATCCGCGTGCTTCTCGAACACCGCCACGCGCACGCCGGCGCGCGCGAGCAGGTAACCGAGCATCAGACCGGCGGGGCCGCCGCCCGCCACCGCGCATTGCACGCGCATGAGGCATCGTACAGAAAGAAGCCGGCCGCGTGGGGATGAAACGCGGCCGGCCTCAGACCCGACCGTGCGGCCGACCCGCACGCGGGTCCCGCGCGCGGCCAGGCGCGAGAGGAGACGCGTTGTTGGCCGCGCGAGAGCGTGCCGCGGTTGGATTCAACGCCGAGTGGAGGATGAAGTAATCGGTGCCCGGGTTGGCCAGGATGTCCTGAACGACGGCCAGATCTGGCGCCGTGTTGGCGAGAACCAACGATCCGGAGCCAGTCGGAAACGTCGTCGACGACACATTTGCGCCTACGACAACCGGGCAGGCACGGGTGGGACCGCCTTTGTGAATGTGTCCGGCGACGGCCGTCGTGCCGGGTGGAAACCCCGAGACGGTTGCGACACACGTCACTGCGGCCGATGTGGTATTTCCGGAGGCGTCCTTGGCCGTGTCGAACGTGATGGTGACGCTGCCGCTGCCCGATGACTCCGCGTTGGTGACCGGCGGGCCCTCGTTGCCCGGCAGGATGCGTCGCCGTCAACGTCGGCTTCGTGGGGGACGATGAGGACGCCAAGGTGGACGACGCGCTGCACTCGGCCGCGCACTGCGTGACGGTGACGACGGCGAGCGCGGAGAATCGTTTCATCGGCGCATCCTTCTCAATAGAATTTGCGCTCCAGGTTGAATCCCAGGAACAACGACGACGCGCCGCCGCGCGCGAGCTGGCCGTAGGTCGCGCCGCCCAAGGAGTTCCCCCAGTTCAGCTGAAACACGTGGCCGCCGATCCGTTTTTCGACGCCGAACGCGTACTGCATGTCGCCCGGACGGTAGCCGGCGAACCGGGGCACGAGTTCACCGACGAGAAACAGGCCCGCCATCAGACGGATGCGACTGCCGACCCCGACAAACCCGGTGTTGCGTTCACCGACCTCCGGGCGCGCGATGCCCGCCGAGTTGTGCACCCAGAAGGGATCGACATACACGACGGCAACCTTGCCCAGCGTGCGCGACACCGAGAGCCCAAGCGCCCCTTGATAATCCCGACTGAAGTTGTCGTCCCCTTCAACGGCGACAATGGCCGACAACCCGAACGGGCGGCCCTGGGTCTGGTGAAACGGGTCGTACTTGGCCTGGAGCTGAATCGCCTTGTCGAAACTCGTGCGGTTCGCGGCGATTTCGAGATGCTTGAACAGCCCGAACCGGTACCCCAACGAGACCGTGGCGCCTTCGTCGAGCCCGAAGAAGTTGCTCGCGAGTCGATCGAAATCTTCATTGAGCCAGTCACCGCCGAAGCGATGGGTCAACTCGAAATTGCCGCCGTGAACCGGCATCGGCAACGTCGTCGGCAGGTTGACGATCTTGAAGTCCGGCTCCAGCGGCCGCAGCGCCGCGTCGTCGTCGCCGCCAGTCGCCGTCTGCGCGGCTGACGGCGCCGGGAATGCGCACACGACTGCGACGCAGAGGATGGCCCACGCAGAGCGGTAGTAGAGTCGGATCACGGTGCGCTCCCTTCAGCAATCCGGAGACCAGTTGTAAATCGTTGAATCGACTGGCCGAACCGTCACGAACGGCGTTACTCGGAACGTAAGCCTTTACGCGCGCCGTCGTAGACGATCTTTCCGCCGACGATCGTCATCGCGACGTGCATCGCAGCAAGGTGCGTTTCTGGACAGGTGAGGATGTCTTCGGGCAGGACGACGACATCCGCGAGTTTGCCAGGCTCGATCGAGCCTTTCCGCTTTTCCTCGAACGTCAGGTAGGCGTTATTGATCGTCTCGATCCGCAGCGCTTCCTGGCGCGTGACGCGCTGCTCCGGGCCCATGACGCCGCCGCTGATCGTGTCACGCGTCACCATGTGATAGATCACCCAGAGCGGCGGATACGGCACCACCGGCGAATCCGTGCCACCCGCGACGACGAACCCGCGATCGAGATACTCGCGAACGGGCGTTGTGCGGGCCGCCCGCGCGGCGCCCCAGTAAATCACCAGGCTCGGGCCCGCCAGATACAGGTGATCCTGCGCTGAAATGACGAGATCGAGCGCCTTCAGCCGCGGAAACTGATCAGGGTGAGGAATGAAGCCGTGCTCGAGCGTCCATCGGCGTCCGCGGATCGACGTCTCCGCGTTGGCCGCTTCGTACGCCGCAATCACTTCATCGATGGCGGCATCGCCCACCGCGTGCGTCGCCACGCGCCACCCCTCGCGATTCAGCTCCTTGACAACGTCGGTATACGCCCGCTGGTTCATCGTGTTGACGCCGCGAAAGGTGCCGTGTTCGCCCCAGGGCTCGGCGTACGGCTCGCGCATCCACCCGCCTTCGAATCCGCCGTCGACCGCGAGCTTCATGCCGCCGACGCGCACCCACTCATCACCCTCATCAGGTTTGAGCCCGGTCGCCGCGATCGCCGCACGCATCGACTCCGCGGAGTTGGCGGTGTTGAAGCGCAGCAGCTGGCTGACGCGGATGGTGAGCAGTCCGCGGCGCTCCATCTCCTGCAGCAAGCGGTACTGCTCCGCCGGCGCGCCCGGATAGCGGATGCTGGTGAGCCCGGCGGCGTTCAACTTGCGGTGCTGCGCCTGCAGCTCGTCGATCGTCAGTCTGGGCGCAGGCGGCAGCTGCACGAGCGTGCGCGCGCGATCGATCAATTCGCCGTTCAAGGCGCCGGCGCCGTCGCGGGTGATCCGGCCGCCGTCTGGCTGCGGCGTGTCGGCCGTGATATTCCATTTCCGGAGCGCCGCCGAGTTCAGGATGTACTCATGGCCGCCGCGCACAACGACCACCGGATTGTCCGGAGAGACGGTGTCGAGATCGTGTCGATACACCAAACGATGTTCGCGGAGCTGCGCTTCGTGCCAGTCGCTGTTGGTGATGATGAGCGCACCCGGCTTGCTGCGGCGCACGCGCGCCGCGATCGCATCCAGCACGTCGGCGATCGATCGGGCGCGGGAGAGGTCGACGCCGGGGCCGCCGCCCGCGTCGTGGAGATGGCCGTCGGCCAGACCCGGAATGACCGTTTGACCGTGCAGATCGACGACCTGCGTGCGGGGCCCGGCGAGCTTTCTGATCTCGGCCGTCTCGCCCACCGCGCTGAACCGTCCGTCGGCGATCGCCACCGCCTGCGCGATCGAAAATCGCGCGTCGACCGTAATGACGTGGCCGTTGATCAGAATCAGGTCGGGGGCGGGCGCCTGGCCACTCAACAGGCGAATCGCCAGCAGCGGGGCGAGGTACAGCAGCCCCCTCCACCCGCGACGGAAGAGATCCACCGCGCCGCGCCGATCAGCTGAAAATGGCATCCGCGCATCATACCCGTTTGGGTGATCCGCGACGCGCGCGCTTTTGCGACGATGGCGTCATGACATCCGACTTGACATCACTCTCAAACTCGCTTGCCGACATCGTGGCTGCGGCGGCGCCATCTGTCGTTCAAGTGCACGGCAGCCGGCGGCCGGCCAGCGGCCTTGCATATGCCGCGGAGGCCGTCGTCACAACGCTGCGTGCGATCGGTCGAGAAGACGGCCTGCACGTCCGACGCCATGACGGCACAACCTTCGACGCGGAGCTCGCCGGGTGGGATCCGACGACGAGCCTCGCCGTTCTGCGCGTGGCCGGTCTCGGCGGGACGCCTATCGCGGCTGCGCCCGCGCTGCCGCGGGTCGGCCATCTCGCATTGGCGGTGGCCCGATCCTGGAGCAACGCGGTCAGTGCCAGCGCCGGCATCGTGGCGGTCGTCGGCGGGCCGCTCAGGACCGGACGCCGCCGCGCGATCGATCAAATCATCCGTACGACCGCGCCCGTGCATGGCGGGTTCGCCGGCGGGGCGCTCCTCGACACGTCGGGAGCGCTCCTCGGCGTGACCACGTCGACTGAGATTCGCGGCACGACCGTGGTCATCCCGGCGGCGATCGCCTGGAAGACCGCGGCGAACATCCTCGAGCACGGGCGGCTGAAACGCGGCTACCTCGGCATCGCCGGCCAGCCCGTGCACCTGCCGGAACCGCAGCGCACGGGCGGCCGGGCCGAGGCGCTGCTCATCGTCGGTGTGACCACCGACAGTCCGGCCGCGGCCGGCGGCGTGTTGGTCGGCGACATCCTGGTCGAGCTCGACGGTGAACCGATCGAATCACCCGAGGACCTGCTCGACCTGCTGCAGGGCGACCGCGTTGGACGTCAGGTGTCGCTCCGCCTGCTCCGAGGCGGAACCTCGACGCAGGTACCGGTCATCGTTGGAGAGCGTCCAAAGATGTGATGCGGGTGATTCTGGTCGGCTCGCCGCCCGAACGAGCGCGCGTTCGAGCCGGCCTGAACGGCGGGATGGCGATCGTCGGCGAGTTCGCGACCCTCGCCGACGCGCGCCGCGCCGACCTCGACGCCGAGGCCATCGTGCTGGCCGACCGCGGACCGTCTGCGGCGTGGACCCGGGCATCGACGGACGACGACACCGACTACCAGGAGGCGCTCACGCCGCGTGAAGTCGAGGTGTTGGAGCTCCTCGCGGAGGGGCTGCCGAACAAAGGCATTGCGGCGCGGCTTGGCATCAGCGACCAAACCGTGAAGTTCCACGTCGCAGCCATCTCCAGCAAGCTGGGCGCCGTGAACCGCACCGACGCGGTGCGGCGCGCGGTCCGGCGCGGGCTAATTTCGCTCTGATGGAACAACGCTGAGCTGCCGCCGGCGCCCGGCGCGCAGAATCACGAACCTGGTCGACGTGCCGATCAGCTCCTGCGTCAGTTGCCGGACAAGGTCGTCGACGCCCGTAATCGGCGCATTGCCGCACGCGACAATGACGTCCCCGTCGCGCAACCCGGCAATCGAGGCGGGGCTGTCCGGCTCGACCGATGTGACGAACACACCAGAGGCGATCGCCAGCTGATGCTCGCGCGCGAGCGCGCGCGGAATCGGAACCGTCTGTCCGGCGACGCCGATATAGCCGCGCCGGATCCGGCCGTCGCGAATGAGCTGCGACGCGACAAACCGGGCCGTGTTGCTCGCAATCGCGAAGCAAAGCCCCTGGGCCGGCATGATCGTCGCCGTGTTGATGCCAATCACTTCCGCACGCGTCGTCACCAGCGGTCCGCCCGAATTTCCCGGGTTGAGCGCAGCATCGGTCTGGATCACGTCATCAATCAGGCGTCCCGACTGCGCGCGCAGCGAGCGGCCGAGGGCGCTGACGATTCCCGAGGTGACCGTGTGCTGGAACCCGTAGGGGTTGCCGATCGCAATGGCGATCTGACCGACGCGGATCGCGCGCGAGTCGCCCAGTGTGGCCCAGGGCAGCGGCGCGGCCTCGGGGGTGACGCGCAGCACCGCCAGATCGGTGTGCGTGTCGCGACCGATGACGTCGGCAGTCAGGGACCGCCCGTCGGGCAGCGTGACGCGCGGATGGTCCGCATGCGTGACGACATGGGAATTGGTCAGAATCATGCCGTCGGGCGTGAAAATCACGCCGGAGCCGCCACCACGGTCCACGTCGATCTTCACGACGGCCGGACCGACGCGGTCCACGGCGGAGGTCACCGCCAGCGAGTAGGCGTCGAGCAGTTGTTCGTCTGAGGGAGATGAATAGGGGATCACGTTTCGATCGTCCCACCGGCGCCGCGCCGCGGCATCACCCAAACGGGTGACTGGGCCTTAGCCGCGAATTGTCCGGAGCATCCGGGCATACGGCGCCGGGTCGATGTGGGCGTCGATCAGTGTCGGCCCGTCGTGCCCGGCGGCCGCGGTCAGCGCGCGGCACAGCTCGGCGTCGGTGCCGACCCGATGGGCCGCCAATCCGAGGCCCGCAGCGACGGCGGTCCAATCGACGCATCCCAGCGTTACACCGGCCGACGCGAACTGGCGCTCCCGCTGTTTGATATCGATCAGGCTGAGCGAGGCATCGTTGAAGACGACCACGACGACGTGAAGCCGCTCGCGCACGAGCGGCAGGAGTTCGCCGGCACACATCAATAGTCCCCCGTCGCCGGTCAGCGCGACGACCGGACGCGGGCGATCCAGCAGTGCGGCACCGAGCGCGGCCGGCACGGCAAATCCCATCGTCGACAACCCGTTGGAGATCAGCATGCCATTCGGCTCGTCCACTGGCCAGAGCAGCGTCGCCGCGAACATGTGGGCGCCGGCATCCACGGTGACCCGCGCCTGTGGAAACGCGTCGTGGACACCGCGCACCAGCCGATCGGCGGTCAACCGGGCGCCCCGGCTCTCGAGGCGGCGCAGCTGCTCGACGACCGTCTGTTGCAGCATGTCGGGATTCCAGTCGGACGCCAGGTCGTCACTGACGACCTGCAGGTGGCTCGCCACATCGTCCGCGAGAGCGATGACAGGCTGCCGTGGCACCCACGGACGGGGCAGGAGCTCGACGCGATCGAGGCCGACCGTAATCAGCAGGTCGGCGCGATCGGTGAGGTCGGCTTCGAGGGCGCCGTTCGTGAACACGCCGGCAAACCAGCGGTTGCGATCGGGGACGACTCCCTTCGCTTTGTAGGTGACCATTGCCGGCACACGTTGCGCCTCGCAGAAAGCCCGTATCGCCGGGGCGTGCTGGCGCGCGTGGAGGCCGGCGATGAGCAGCGGCCGGCGGGAGATGGCCGTCAGGCGGCCCCCAGCTGGCGTCGGCGTCGCCTCACCATCCGTTCGGCGAACCGCGGCGGGATGCGACTGCGCGGGCCGCGAAACGATGTCCGAGGGGCAGTCCAGATGAACCGGCCCGCGCGGAGCTTCGAGCGCCCGTGCGAGCGCCGCCGCCACGACCGCCTCGGCGTCGATCGCTGACAGCGTCGCCGACCACTTCGTCAGGGGTGCGAGCACCGCACGGTGGTCGATCCGTTGGTGCGCAAACCCGCCGGCCGGCGCGGTCGGATGGGTGTCGCTGACGAGGATCAAGGGCGCGCGTTCGAGCGACGCGCACGCGACACCGTTGACGGCCGATGCGACGCCGGGCCCGAGGCCCGTCAGGCAAACCCCCGGGGCACCGGTGATCTCGGCCTGTGCGATCGCCGCAAACGCGCCGGCAGTTTCCGTGGCGTTGAGGACGAATGGCAGCGCTGCGCGGCTGCCAGCGGCGATGAGATCAAGGCTGCTGCCGCCGCCGGGCACACCGAACATGGTGCGCGCCCCTGCGGCACGCAGTCCCGCGACGATCGCAGCTGCGACAGAGGGCAACGGCAGAGGGTATCATCACGGCGTGTCGACCGCCGAGCTCCATCCGGATCTTCGTCACGCGGTTCGCGACCTCTGCAAGGGGTTTCCCGACAGCTACTGGCGTGATCTCGATCGCGATCGCCGATATCCTGATGCGTTCGTGCGCGCGCTGACCAGCGCGGGGTACCTGGCCGCGCTCATCCCTGAAGAGTACGGCGGATCGGGCCTCGGCATCACCGAAGCGTCGATCATTCTGGAGGAAATCAACCGCAGCGGCGGGAACGCAGCCGCGTGTCACGCGCAGATGTACACGATGGGCACGCTGCTCCGCCACGGCTCCGACACACAGAAGCGGACGCTGCTCCCCCAAATCGCGAACGGCGCGCTCCGGCTGCAGGCCTTCGGCGTCACTGAACCGACAACCGGATCCGACACGACCCAGCTCAAGACGGTCGCCACGCGCCGGGGCGATCGATACATCGTGCGCGGCCAGAAAGTCTGGATCTCGCGCGCCGAACACTCTGACCTCCTGCTGCTCGTCGTGCGGACGACGCCGCTTGATCAGGCCCGGACGCGCACCGACGGCCTCTCCATCCTCCTGGTCGATCTCCGCCTGGCCGTCGGCCACGGCCTGACCATCCGTCCGATTCGAACGATGATGAATCACGCCACGACCGAGCTGTTCTTCGACGATCTCGAGGTGCCCCGCGACGCCCTCGTCGGCGAGGAGGGTCACGGCTTCCGCTACCTGCTCGACGGCCTGAACGCCGAACGCATTCTTATCGCCGCTGAGTGCATCGGCGACGGCCGGTGGTTCGTCGATCGCGCATCGCGGTACGCCAGGGATCGCGTCGTCTTCAACCGGCCGATCGGCCAGAACCAGGGCGTGCAGTTTCCGATCGCGCGGGCGCATGTCAACGTCGAAGCGGCGGACCTGATGCGGTTTCGTGCGGCGGAGCTGTTCGACCGCGGCGCGCCGTGCGGCGCCGAAGCGAATATGGCGAAGCTGCTCGCGGCCGATGCGTCCTGGGAGGCCGCCAACGTGGCCGTGCAGACGCACGGCGGGTTCGGGTTTGCAGAGGACTACGATGTGGAGCGGAAATTTCGGGAGACGCGCCTCTACCAGGTGGCACCGGTGTCGACGAACTTGATCCTTGCGTTCATCGGCGAGCACGTCCTGGGGCTGCCGCGTTCGTATTGATGCGTCCGCTCGACGGCATTACGGTCGTCTCGGTTGAACAGGCGGTCGCCGCACCCTTCGCGACGCGGCAGCTCGCCGATCTCGGCGCGCGCGTGATCAAAATCGAGCGTCCGGGCGAAGGCGATTTCGCGCGCGCCTACGACGGGACGGTCAACGGGCTCTCCTCGTACTTTGTCTGGCTGAATCGCACCAAGGAATCGCTCTCGCTCGATCTCAAGCGGCCGGAAGCCGCCAGGGTCCTCGACGCCCTGCTCGCGCACGCCGATGTCTTCGTCCAGAACGTTGCGCCCGGCGCGCCGGCTCGCCTCGGCACCGACACGGCGACGTTGAGAGCGCGATACCCGCGCCTGATCGTGTGCAACGTGACGGGGTACGGCGAATCAGGGCCATATGCCGACAGAAAGGCCTACGACCTCCTTGTGCAGGCGGAAGTCGGGATTCTGGCGATCACAGGCACCGAGGACACGCCGTCGAGAGTGGGCGTCTCGATTGCGGACATCGCCGCCGGGATGTACGCCTATTCCGGCATCCTGGCGGCATTGATCGCGCGGGGACGCTCCGGCCATGGCACAACCGTGCATGTGTCGCTGTTCGACGCGCTGGCCGAGTGGATGGGCGCCCCGCTGTACTACACCGCCTACAGCGGCACCGCACCGAAACGAAGCGGCGCGCATCACCCCTCGATTGCTCCGTACGGCCCGTTTCGCACGCGCGACGGGCAGACCATCTTCGTGGCGGTGCAACAGGCGCGCGAGTGGGCGCGCTTTTGCGCCATCGTGCTGGGCTGGCCGGAACTCGAGCGGGACGATCGGTTCAGGACCAACGCGCTGCGCGTCGCCAACCGCGGCGCGCTCCATCTTGCGATCGAATCGACCGTCGGCACGTTGACCGCTGCCGACGTTCGAGCGCGCCTCGATGCGGCAGCGATCCCGCATGCGCGGATGAACTCGGTCGCGGAGTTCCTTGTCCACCCGCAGCTGGCGGAGCGCGACCGCTGGCGCGAAATCGGGTCGCCGGCCGGCGC
>JBPYEE010000540.1:0-8322 GCA_051985095.1 Vicinamibacterales bacterium
GGCAGGCTGGGAATTCGCTGATCACAAGGATTGGCGGCTCAAGTGACGCGACCATCAAGGATCCGCCTTCGGCGAGACGTCAAGGCTGCCGCCGGTCTCGTGCGGGGATTTTTCAGCGCAGCGCCTCTTCGATCGTCGTGGCGTGAATCGCGACGGTGTCCTCGACGTGGCGGGCGTACCCACCGGCAAGAGTAATGACGAGCGGCAGGGCGGTACGACGCACGGCGTCGATCACCATCCTGTCACGACGCCGCAACCCGGCTTTGGTGAGCCGCAAGCCGCCCAATTGATCGTCCTCGTACGGATCCGCGCCCGCAAGGTAAAAGACGAGCTCCGGCCGATGCGCGAGAACCTGGGGAAGCGCACGCTCCAGCTCGGACAGGTACGACTGGTCGCCAGTGCCGTCCGGTAAGCCGATGTCCAGCGAGCCGCGTGGCTTCCACAACGGGTAGTTGTGCTGCTGGTGCATTGAGAAGGTGAACACGCGCGCGTCGGACTCGAAGATGAATGCCGTCCCGTTGCCGTGGTGGACGTCGAGATCGACGATCGCCAGGCGCGCGATCCCCTCCTGTTGCAGGACGCGCGCCGCGACGGCGACGTCGTTGAGCGGGCAGAAGCCTTCGCCGTGATTAGGAAACGCATGGTGCAGCCCCCCGCCGATGTGAAGCGCGCCGTGCGAATTCCTGATGGCCAATTGAGCGGCTTCGATCGTGCCGCCAACCATAATCCGGAAGCCGTCAACCATGTCCCGCGACCACGGCAGCTCGAGCTCCGCCACCTCCTCGGGCGTCATCGTGCCGTCGCGCAGCTTGGTCAGGTACTCCGGCGTGTGAACGAGGGCGAGCTGCTCCCATCGGGCCGGGGCCGGCTCGATCGCCGGTCGGTCTGCGAAGCACGCGCGAACAAGGCGGTACTTCTGCGTGGCGAAGACGTGGGGGCCGATATCGATCGCATACCGCGGGGAGTAGACGATGTCCAACCGAGAACCCGCCAGCTTGAATTATTCCGGCCGCCCTCGCGCGAAGGCCGCGTACCCTGCGAGTCCCGCTGCGAGCAGGCCGATCGCTAACACGGCGTTCACCGTATCGCCGAGGACCGTGCCTCCGACCAAGGCGAGGGCGCCAACGAGCACAACGATCGCCGACCAGGGATAGCCCCACGCGACGAATGGCCGCGGGCGGCCCGGTTCCCGCCCACGCAGGACGATCAACGCCAGGCAGCACGCCGCGTAGTTCAGCGCGAGGAAGAAGGCGGTGATGGCGACGAGGCGTTGAAACGTCCCCGTGATGATCAGGCCGACCGCGACGGCAGTCGTGACGAGCGTCGCGACGATCGGTGTGCCGCCTGCGCCCACTGAGGCGGTCCTTCTCCACAGGAGCCCATCGCGGCCCATCGCGAACAGGATCCGCGTGGCGATCATCATGATGGCGTTCAGCATTGGCGGCAGGGAGACCAGCGACAGGATCGTGATGACCTGCTGACCTGCGGGACCGATCAGGACTCGGGCCGCATCCGCCGCTGGCAGCGTCGATCGCGCGAGATCGTGGATCGGCAGCACCCACAGGAGCGCGAGGTTGACCAGCAGGTAGACCGCGATGACGGCCAGGACGCCGCCGATCATCGACCGCGGAATGTTCGTGCGGGGGTCGCGATCCTCTTCGGAAAAATACAGGGCGCTCTGCCATCCGCCGTACGTAATGACGACGGCCTGCAGGGCGACGACGACACCCACCAGGGTCGCCGATGAACCCGGGCCTGCAGTCTCGGCGGGGCGATGTCCGATGAGAAAGGCGGCCACCACGACCGCGAGGAAGGCGACAAACTTGACGGCGGTCGCGCCCTGCTGAAACCCGCTGCTGACACGAATGCCCGTCATCTGCAGCGCCACCAGTCCGACGAGCGCCGCCGCCGCCACGATGGTGACGGAGGACGCGAGCGGCGGGATCAGAACGGCGGCAAAGTCAGCGAAGCCAATCGACACGTAGCCGAGGACCGAGCAGTACGTCAGCCAGTCGGCCCAGCCGACAGCGAACCCGACGTAATCACCAAACGCGTGGCGCGCGTAGACGTAGTAGCCTCCTTCCTCGGGCAGCATCGTGCCGAGCTCGGCGAAGCACATCGCGCCAATCAACGTGTACAGACCGCCGACCACCCACACGGAGAGGATCGAGGCAGAACTCGACAGTTGTCCCGCCACGAGGCCCGGTGTTCTGAGGATCCCGATGCCGAGCGAGCTGCCAACGATGACGGCCAGGCCGAAACCCACCCCGAGCACCTTGTGAAGGCCCCGGGTGGGTGGGGCGTTAAGGCTTGAGTGCAACAAGGACGACGTCGATGGGGTGACTGATGTTGCGCGCTGAGTGGCTCGACCCACGCGCCTCGAACTCAATGTCGCCTCGCTTCCAGCGATTGACCGTCGCTTTGCCCTCCACCGTGTCCTCGATCTCGCCGCCCGACAGATGGACGACGATCGTGTCCGACGCGTGCGTGTGAAACGCTTCTCGGGCGCCCACTTCCATCCGCGCCCGAATCACCGATACGCGCGCGTTTTCGAACAGCGGCTTGAAGCTCATGCCCGTGAAGGGCGCGTCCCCCGGTTTCGACCCTTCCACGGGTGTCGACGCGTGCGGTTCGCCTGACGTCAGCGGTTGGACAATGGCGATCGCACCCGTCCCGGCACGTGCGGCGGGCAGAGCCGCGGCATCGTCCAGCCAGATGGCGCGGCCAGCCTCGGCGGACGGACCATCGTCGATCCACACCACGACCCCCGGGGCGTGGGCCACTCCGGTGAGCACCCCGGCCTCAGTGCGGTAGACGCGGACGCTCGCGTTCTGCAAGGCCACCTTCGCCGGCGACGAGGACGCTTGCGCCTGGAAGGTGACGACCACAGCTGTGGCCAGAAGCATTCTCATCGCATCCCTCTCAGTCGTGCGGAATCGGCCCTAATCATGTCACAGCGGGGCGCTGGCACCGCCACGCCGCCAATGAGTACCCTGTGTGGCCATGGAATACCGCCGCCTCGGTTCGACCGGCCTCAAGGTGTCGCGCCTGGGCCTTGGGTGCGGAAATTTCGGTGGGATTGGTTCGGCACCGGCATTCTTTGGAATGGGCGAGAGCGAGGCCCAAGCCTTCGCGCTCATGGACCGAGCCATTGACAGCGGGATTAATTTCTTCGATACCGCCAACGCGTACGGCGGCGGGCGGAGCGAAACCTACATCGGCCGCTGGCTTCGCAGCAAAGGTTCGGCCGCCCGTGACCAGCTCCTGCTGAGTACTAAGGTTTTCAATCCCGTCGGACCGGGACCGAACGATCGAGGGCTGTCGCGGAAACACATTCTTCAGCAGGTCGACGAGAGTCTGCGGCGCCTGCAGACCGATCGCCTCGACATGTATCTCATTCACGAGCCTGATCCTGACACGCCGCTCGAGGAGACGCTGGGCGCCCTGACTGATCTCGTCCGCATGGGGAAAGTGCTGTACGTCGGAGCGAGCAACATCGAGGCGTGGCGGCTCGTGCGCGGTCTGTGGATCAGCGACGTCCGCGACCTGGTTCGCTTCGACTGGATCCAGAATTCCTACAGCCTGCTCGATCGCGCGGCGGAGCGCGAGATCTTTCCGCTCTGCAAAGACCAGGGCGTCGGGTTCACCGCCTTCAGCCCGCTGTCAGGCGGTTGGCTGACGGGCAAATACCGAGCACCGCACGGCTTCCCGGAAGGATCGCGGATGACGCTGCGGCCCGAGCCGTATCTGCACCTCGTGTCGGATCAGACCTTTCGTGCCATCGCGGCGTTTTCAGAGGAGGCACGCGCGCGCGGGATCGACATGAGCACGCTGGCCATCGCATGGGTGCTCGGGCACCCATGTGTGGACGCCGCGATCATCGGCCCGCGCACGTGCGACCAGCTCGACGCCGCCGTGCGGGCTCCGTCGGTGCCGATCCCGCCCGAGGACGCAGCCCGGCTCGCGGGCGCGTTCGGGTGATGACGCGAGAGACCACGCCTGCCGGGAACGCTGCAATAGAATACCGGGGCTGGCAAAACCGCTGTCCCGGGAGATTCCGACGCTCATGAGCCGCATCTGCGACGCGCCTCGCCATCGGCGGCCGCTCGGCAGCCTCGTGCTCGCCGCCGCCGTGGTCGGTGTGTGCTGCGCACCTCAAGGCCCTGCCTCGCCGACGACGGTCCTGACCTATGCGAGCCCGATGTGGTACGAGGAGACTGCGCGGTACTTTCAAGTCGCACCCGATGGCCGACGTGCGATCTATGGATCGGGACCGCGCGCCCGTCTCTACGACTTGCGAACGGGCGAGGACCTGTCAGACGCCTGGCACCAGTCGATGAACGCCGTTGGTGGAGGCACGTTCGAACCGACGGGTGCCATCGCCAGGCTCGGAACGGTCGGCACCGAGACAGGCTGGTTCAGGGACAACGACGGTCGGCTGACCCGGCTCGACATTCCACCGTCCGCCCTCCCGCGGTGGGCGGCGCATGACTCGCGCCTCGCGTTCTTTACGCCAGGCGAGGCCCACATCGCGCTCGGTGCGGCGAGCCCTCCCGCCGTGGTCAAGTTCGACGGCGCGGTGAATGGAGCCAACTGGACGCCATCGGGCGACGCTCTATATGCCATCGTGTTGCACCCGAGCGGTCTCTCGTCGCTCATGAGGGTCTCGCAGGAGGGTGCCGTCACCCTCGTTCGCTCGCAACTCGATGCGTCGCCGTTTTTCAATTCCCTGGCTTTCTCCGCGGATGGACGGACGTTGTTTCTCGCGCTGGCCGGTACGACGGCGCCGGATCCCGCGGTTCGGCACGATCCCGAAGCTCCGCACCGTGACCTCGACATCTATGCGCTCGATCTTCGAAGCGGTCAGATGCGCGCGGTCGCGCCCGCACCGGGTGACGATTGTTGCCCCGTTGTCGCGGCTGATTCCTTGTATTGGACCCACAACGACCCGAGGCCTGAGGTTGTCGTCTTCCCCCTCACCGGTGGTGAAGCGCACTCCGTCGCCGAACACGGATTCCTGCCGCGCTGGAGCCGCGACGGTCGACAAATCGCCTTCACGCGCGCCTATTACCGCCTGTCCGACTATGGCTTGGACATGGACGGGTGGGTTGTCGGCATCGACTCGGCTGGGGCGGTCACGGTTCCTGCCAGGGCGTGGATTGTCGGATTCGGCGAGGACATGGGGCCGGTCTGGTCACCTGACAGCCGTTGGGTGGCGTATCACTCGCACCGATCGGCGACGGCCGTTCCCTTGTACGAGTCCCCCGGCCGGACGGACGACACCTGGCTCATGCCGGCCGCCGGCGGACCCGAGATCCGTCTCACCGACTTTGGATTCGAAGTGGGACCGCCGGACTGGGCCCCGGATGGACGGCATTTGATCTTCGACTCGTGGGACAAGGACGGCGTACCGCGGTTCGCGAAACCGTGGATCCTCACGATCGATCCCGCAACGGGTCGATCCCTGGGCGCGACACGCATGCCGCTGCCGCCCGGGGTGGCCGGTATCGCGGGAGAGGCGTGGTCGCCGCAGGGCACCGAGATCGCCTTCATCGAGCGAATCGACGACGTGAAGCGGGCGCTCTGGCTGTCCCACCCCGACGGAAGCGCTGCGCGCAGGCTCGTCGAATTCGCGAGCTACACGATCGGCGGCGTCGCATGGACGCCCGACGCAACCGAGCTGCTTTACAGCGCCCTTGCCGACGATCGGATGCAGATCTTCGCCGTCGCGCGTGACGGCGGCGTGCCGCGCCAACTCACCCACGGGGATGTCAACATGATGCACCCCAGCGTCTCCCCCGACGGACGACTCGTCGCCGCGTCGCGGATCGCGTGGCGCAAAGAGCTGCGACGCATCACGCTGCGCTGAATACCACTCGAACCGAATCGTCCTGCGCTGTCACGGAATATCTCAGCGGTGTCGTCGTTTTGTCACTCGATTCGCACCGTTTCGCCAAGACGTGGCCGTCGGATCAGATATGACAGGCGGACAAACGGAACGATTGACGGAGACGCTTCAGAATTACAGCTTCAGCTGCCGCGGGCACGATTGGGAACTGTATGTCTACGGACGCCATGAGGTGCAGGGCGAACGCTTTCTACATGTCGCGCTCGTCGGCGACCCACCGGTGACCCTGACGGTGCACATGCCGAGGGACTGTGACCTGAAGATCGCGGCCCAGCGTATCGGCGACAGCATCGTCGACTGGCTCGCCGCGGCGGATTGGCGCGAGCACGGGTTGATCGAGCTCATGTGATGACACGCGACATTGCGACTAGCGGAGGCTGGTGAAGAGCCGCTCATCCAGGGGGCTCCCCGAGATCGCCTTCAAGTCGTCCCGGTAGCGTCGGACGTGCGGTGCCTCCGTATGCGCCTGCTGCGCCGCGCGATCGCGCCAGATTTCGATGACGGTGAAATGGTTCGCGCGCGCCGCGTGCTGCACGACATTGAACAGGAGGTTCCCTGCGTCCAGGCGACTCTGCGCGGCCAGCTCTCTCAAGAGCCCCGCCGCATCCGATTGCGGACTTGGCAGCGTGTCGACGTGCGACACGACGACGACGGCCTCATCGCCCGCCGGCGCCAGCGGCGTCGCCATCGTCAGCGGCTTATACGGACGCCGATCGTATTCGCTCGTTCTGATCGGCTCCAGCGTGTCGGCGAGCTGGCGCGTCGACGTCGCGCGGTCGTGGGCCTCGAGCGCGCCCGCGTCGGTCCAACTCTCGATCGTCGCAAAGTGGCCCGGCCGTCCGAGCTGGGCGAGCAGTTGGGTGCCGATCCAGCCGGTCTCCTTCTGCGAGGCCTCGCGATACGCCCGCAGCGCATCGATCGCGGCGTGCTCGGAGGACTGTCTGACCTCCACATAGGAGACCGCGTATGCCGCCGCCGGCGCGCTATCGACCGCCTGCTGCGTGCCTGTGGTGCTTTCTGCCCGCGCCCTGGACACACCCACCAGGTGGGACCGGCTGCCCGTCGTCGCTGCTGCGATCAACGCGCCGCCTGCGATCACCCCCGCTGCGAGACCCACGAGCGCCGTGAAAGCAGCCACCCGCATGCCACCCGATCCTACCCGCTCCGAGCACCGGGGCCAACCGTTTCGCGGGGCTGAGGCGCTGCGAGCCCTTCGCTGGCAGAATCACCCCATGGACGAAAAACAGACCGTCGCAACAGATCGGCTTGCGGTTGTCACGGGCACCACGCGGGGCATCGGATTCGCGGTTGCGACTCAACTCCTCGAACGCGGCTGGCACGTGGTCGGTGTCGCCCGGACCGGCGCGCGGATTGACCACAGCGCCCATCGCCACATCGTCCTCGACTTGGCCGATGCGGCCGCCCTGGCTCGGGAAGTCGAGGGGCAACTCGGCGAAGTCGTCGGCGAGTCGCGTTGGCGACGGATCGGTCTCGTCAACAACGCAGCCACTCCGGGGATGCTGGGGCCCGTCGAGACCATCGATCCGGTTGCACTCGTAAACCTCAGCGCTCTGAATTGGGTCGCGCCGACCTGGCTCATCGGGTTCTGCATCCGTCGTGTGCGGGCTGATGCGGCCCTGCGCATCGTCAACGTCTCGTCAGGTGCGGCCGTGCGCCCCTTTCCGGGACTCACGGACTACTGCGGGAGCAAGGCGGCTCTTCGAATGAGCGGCATGGCGGTGGCCGCCGAGCTCGAGTCGAACTTGCGCCAAACGCCCGCGCCACACGACACGGCGATCTTGAGCTACGAGCCGGGAACGGTCGACACGGACATGCAGGTGACCGCGCGATCGCGACCGTTGTCGGCGTATCCCTGGGGCGAACTGTTCCGGGGGTTCGCGGCGCGCGGAGTGCTCGTGCATCCGGGCCGGCCGGCGGCGGAAATCGTCGACTTCCTGGAGTCGGACGCACAGCCCCGTTTCGCCGAACGCCGCTACGGGGCCTGAGGGTGTCACTCCCGCGATCTCAGCCGGGTTCACCCCGGTCGAGCATCGCTTGATCGATACGCAATCCAGGCACCCCGGAACAGGCGGGAGGAGAACACGTTCGCCCGCTCGAATCCCACTCGGGTCAGGAGATCCAGGACCGCTTCGTCAGATGCTGGCGCGTTGGCGCCGTGCAGGATCGTACCGAGCTTGGATTGCACCTCGTCGGGTGTGGCTCCTTTCATGCGCCACCGTTCGCCCCAGGCCGTCACCAACAGCGGCTTGATCGCATACGCGTGTCGATTGCCCGCAGCGACCAATGGAGCGCCTGGTTTGAGGTGGGCATCAATCGATTGGGGGGTGAGATGCTTCGCGTCGTGGCCCGCCAGATGGTGGAGAACCCGATCGCCGTCGCGGCATCGCGCGGGC
>JBPYEE010000541.1:0-5225 GCA_051985095.1 Vicinamibacterales bacterium
GCTCGTGGTGCGCTTGAACCGCCTTCGTCTGAACCGAGACTGGGCGATCAGCGACGATGGGATCGTCGGACGCGCCCTCGACTCGAATTTTGCAGTCAAGATGAAGGACGGCTTTAAGCCTGTTCGATGGCATCTTGATCGGCAACGCGGCCTCGCCACGCCCGAAAAGGCGACCGAGCATCTCAGGGCCTTCGCAGTGCCTGTTCGGCCGATGCTGGGGTGTGTCGCCGTTGCGCCCGGGTTTGGCGCGGCACCACCGCCGACTGGCGACTCCGGACGCTTTGGGGGCAATATGGATTTCAACGAAATCGTGGAGGGCTCAATCGTGTATCTCCCGGTGGCACAGCCTGGGGCGCTGCTCTACCTCGGTGACGGTCACGCGGCGCAGGGTGATGGCGAGCTCAACGGGAACGCTCTCGAGACCTCGATGGAAGTGGAGTTCTCCGTAGACATCATCTCAAGCAAGCCGCTCTTGACGCCTCGTGTGGAATCCCCAACCCACATCATGACTGTCGGATTGGGCGGTACGCTGGACGACGCGCTTCGGGCGGCAACGGCCAGTCTCGGGCAGTGGCTCGAGCAGGACTACCAGCTGACGCCATCGGAGACCGCGATGGTGCTCGGCAGCTCGGTGGAATACACGATCAGCGAGGTCGCCGACCGGAACGCCGGCGTCGCCGCGAAACTGAGGAAGGATCGGTTGACCTTCAGGTGATCTCGCAGGATCTCCAGCTCGCCATTCGCGGGCTGCGCGCCACGATATCCGACGGCCGGCGCCATCGCGGGCGCTCGGGCTCGGCACCGGCGCCACTCCTACGAACTTCCCCGTCGTACGATTTGCCGTAAACCGCGGGGGACTCCGCCGGCTGACGCGCGAGATCACCGGCGAGCACACGCGGTCCGTCGCCGACCAGTTCATACGACACACCTGCGCTGCGGCTGGTCGGAAACGTCAGTGATGGTGACGCTGCTCAAAGGGGTCGGGATCGTGGCAGGATGGGCGCTGGCTGGCCGTTTACGCACTGACCTCAACGGATCGACGGTGAAATGGGACCAAGCTAACCGAGCCCCCGGTTCGTCTACCTGGAATGCCGGATCATGTTCAGACGCCGACACAACATGAGCTTCGCACAGCGCCCCTTGCTCGCCCTGATCGCAATGGTCGGTCTTCTCCCTGACTTGATCGCCGGACTGTCGGCTCGACCGCTCGGCCAACAGCCGGATGCGGTGACGCGCTCCAAAGAAGCGACGTTGAAGCGCGAGCTGTTCGAAATGCGAGAAGCAATTGATCAGTACTACGCTGACAACGGGCACTACCCGAAGAGTCTCGGGACACTTGAGACCGAAGGGTATGTTGCGAAAATCCCGACGGACCCGATCACGAACCGCAGTGATTCGTGGCACACGATTCCAGCGAGAACAACCGCGCGCGGCCGCCGCCAGCCACCCGGTATTTATGACGTCAAAAGCGGTTCGACAGGTACTGCGACAAACGGTTCGAGGTATTCAGACTGGTGAAACTGTTCGAGCCGACTATTCCGTCCTGGTCGCGTCCTGAGAGCGAGTCCTCACCTGTTTACTCGCGGTTGGTCGCCAGATCGGCATTGCCGGCTGCCCCGGTTTTCCCGTCGCTTCGCGCCCAGACGTTTGGTCTGTGGCCGGCGCCGATACCTACTCCGCTCGCAGCGCCGTTGTCGGATCCAGCCGAGTCGCACGGAGCGCCGGTAGATAGCAGGCGACAGCGGCCACGGTCAGCAAAGCGGGCGGGACGATGCCAAACGTCACTGGATCCGTCGCTGTTACCCCGAAGAGCAAGCCCCGCAGCATCTGCGAGGCCACTATCGCGCTGACGATTCCGACGACGACGCCGACGGCGGCGGGTTTGAGGCCTTGCATGACGACCAGTCGACTGACATTAGCGCCCGTCGCGCCCAACGCGATTCGAACGCCGATTTCGACTGTGCGCTGCGTCACGCCGTAGGACACGACGCCGTACAAGCCGATCGCGGCAAGCAGAACGGCCAGTGCGGCCAAGGCGACAAACAGTCCCAGCGTGAACCGCCGCTCTGATGTCGAGCGGCCGACGACCTCGTCGAGGGTTCGCGGCTGGGCGACGACTAACCCCGGATCGAGCTGATGCACCTGTTGCCGGAGCATCGGGATGACCGACTGGGGTTCGACGGCGGTGCGAACCAGAATTGACGCACCGCTATTGGCAACATCGAGCAACGGACGATAGAGTGTCGGTGCGATGTGCGCGTCGATCGTGGGGAGCACGTCCGACACAACACCAATCACCTCGTACCGCGGCGCCCCAATCCCTCCGTTCCGTTCGCGCTGGACCTCATAGTCGAAGAAGATCCGCTGACCGATTGGATCGGCGTCCGAAAAGAACGTTCTGGCCATGACATCGCTGATGATGACCTTGCCGGTTCGCGGCTGGGCGGGATCGAACCCGACGCCATCTTCGAGATTGAAGACGCGCCCTTTGAGAAGACGAACACCCGCGGCGGCAAAGTACGACGGCGTGACGGAGCGTTCCTGCGCCGCGAAGAAGTGGCCCGGCACGTACGGACGGCCTTCGATGTAGAAGAACAGTGTGTTACACGCGCCCGTCAGGGGCGTGCACGACGTGAGCCCCACGGCCGTCACGCCGGGCACCAGCGGTAACCGATCGCCTAACTGCGTGAACAGCTTCGATCGCTTCAGCGGAGTGGGATACCTCACCGTCGGCAGCGAAATGGTCATTGTGAGGCCGTGATCCAGCCGGATACCGGGTTCGATGGCATACAATCGCGTCAGACTGTGCAGCAGGAGTCCTGCAGCGACGAGGAGCACCAGCGACAGCGCCACTTCTGCCGAAACCAGCGTGTTGCGAAATCGGCTGTGCGCGCGGCCGCCGGTCGTGGAGCGGGTCACGTTCCGCAGCTCACCAGCAACCTCGCGGCGGCCGCTGCGGAGCGCCGGGACGAGCCCGATCAACAGGCCGGTCGCGATCGCCACGACGCACGCGAACAGGAACACCGAGGTGTCGATGGGCATCCGTCCGGCCGGCAGCACGAAATCGGCGCCCGGCGCATAGACGATCAGGATTTGCGCCATCCAGAGCGCCACGACCATGCCGAGCGCGCCACCGACGGCGCTCAGGAACAAGCTTTCCGTGAGCAGCTGCCGGACAAGGCGGCCTCGACTCCCGCCAAGGGCGATCCGAATGCCGATCTCGCGGCTTCGTGCCATCGCGCGCGTGAGCAGCAGATTCGCCAGATTGACGCAGGCGATCAACAACACGCAGGCAACCGCACCGAGGAGGACGAGCAGCGGCGTGCGGACATCGCGGACGAAGGCCTGGTGAAGGGGGACAGCGTGGGCGCCTTTGCCCGTCGACTCATTCGGATGCGCCTGTTTGTACGCCGCAGAAATCCGGTCCACGTCGGCGCTCGCCTGCTGGTGCGTCACACTTGATCGCATCCGCCCTACGACCTGGAGGAAATGCAGGTCGTGGCGCTCCTGAATCGCTGGTGGGAGTGCTGTCAGCAGCGGCAACCACAAGTCGATCCCGCGTCGCGGAAATCCAAAGGCAGGCGGCATCACCGCGATGACCTCATAGGGTTCGTCGTCGAGGCGAATCCGGCGGCCGATCACATCGGTCGCGGCGCCAAACTGCCGCAGCCACAGGTCGTAACTGATGGCGACGAGGCGAGCCGCACCGAAGCGGTCTTCGTCTGGAGCGAACGTGCGGCCCAGCAGCGGTGTCACGCCGAGCGTAGCGGCAAGGTTCCCGGAGCACGCGCATGCCGTCAGGCGTTGCGGCTCGAACCCCGGCCCGTCATCGCTGAGCGTCACCGCCTGGGTTGTGTAGCCGCTGATCGAGTCGAACGCCGTTGAAGACAGCTGCCAATTGATCAGATTGCCCGGCGCGACGCCCATGTCCTGCTCGTCGCCGATCACGTTTCGTTCGGCGACCGCCAACAGACGCTCGGGATGATCGAACGGGAGTGGTCGCAGTAAGAGCGCGTTCACGATCGTGAAAATCGCCGTGTTCGCACCGATGCCCAGCGTCAAGGTCGCGATGGCGGTCAGCGCGAATCCGGGCGAGCGTCTCAAGACGCGAACGCTGTATGCCAGGTCGGTCAGCAGATCGTCGATCAGGTGGAAGCGGTGAACATCACGGCACTGGTCCTTTGTCCAGCCGACTGAACCGAAATCGCGTCGTGCCGCCGCCTTCGCGTCGACCTCACGGTAGCCCTTGTCGAGGTACTGCTTCGTGAGCTGCTCGAAGTGTATGTCGACCTCGCGCTGCAGTTCGGTTTCGACGCGGGAACGACGGCAATACGATGCGAGTCGACGCAGGCCGCGCACGAACGCCATCGAACTCCTCCTACGCGGTTTCAATGAGCAATCGGACCGCCGACGACAGCCGCTCCCACGTCTTCAGCTCGCGTTCGAGCTGCTTCTGGCCTGTGCGTGTGAGCGCGTAGAACTTGGCATCACGGCCAAGATCCGACGGTTTCCACTCCGCCCGAAGCCAACCCTGCTGCTCGAGCCGATGCAACGCCGGATAGAGCGATCCCTGTCCTACGCTGAGGACGTCGCCAGACCGCATCTGAATGCGCTTCGCGATCGCCCACCCGTGAAGCGGTTCGCGCGCGAGCGTTTTCAGAATCAGCAGATCAAGGGTGCCCTGCAACAGATCTGATGGCTTCGGCATCGGATACCTCGATAATCGACAGAGCTTATGTCGACCATCGACAATGCGCGTTAGACGGCGCGCGCTGTGGAATGGTTGCGTGGTGAGAATAAGGCCCGCCGGTTCAGCAACCTCTTATCGGGTTGGGCGACAAGCCCGGCCGGACAAGCGTCGAAGCGAATTGTCTGCGCCCGGCGACCGCACCGTCGCCCCGCCTCGGGATTCCCTGATTGTCAAAGAGGTGCAACATCCCGTTCGCGTGAATCTCTCCGGCGTGTCGGCGGCAACCGGGTCGCTGTCTTCGTGAAGACCCCTGCGCAGTGGCGACGGTGCTGTGGGGTGCGAACGACATGTCGAGAACCTCGCTGGACCCCGCCCTGGCGTTCGGTTGCGTCGCCTGTGTGGTCAGTTCGCTAGCCTCTAGCGGCCGGCATCTGAGAATTCTGCTCTCATAGATCTCACGCGGCGAGGAGATCGATGAGATGTTGCACGGCCGTATCCGCTTGATGATACGCCTGCTCGATTTTGGCGGGCTCTG
>JBPYEE010000542.1:0-12574 GCA_051985095.1 Vicinamibacterales bacterium
CCGGCGACTCGGGGAAGTACTTCTCCGAGTTGGTCGCTCGCATACTGCAGGGAATGACGCCGACGTCCTGATGCGACACTGCGAGAGGTCCGCCGGGAATCAATTCGTGCGGCTCACGAATGCGAACGCTACCCTCGTGAGTGCGACCAGACCGGCCACGCGTTCCCTGCGCAATTTCACGACGAGCGTACCCTGGTGAAGAGCGCGAACAGCTTCCATTGACCTTAAGTCGGTTCGAGCCAAACGGCCGGCCGGCCCAAGCTCTTGCGAGCGTCGAAATCTCGGATGATGGACGCCCATCCGGAGTCACCACTCTTCCTGCGCGGCTTCAACCCCTGCCCGTTCAGCGATAGAAGCCGGAGCCCGGTCGATCTGCGGTTGCAGTGCGGGCCGTCCTCACCCGGAAGGCCAGGCTGACGCGCTCCCCCACCGGCTCGGTCGTCTTCGGCACGCCGTGTGTGTAGTACAGCTGCGTCGCGTAGTCCATGACGAACAGACTGCCCGGCTCGAGATCGATATGGAACAGGCGGCGAGGAGGCTCCTTCGCGCGTATGGTCATGCGCCGCGGCGCGCCGAGGGAGACGAGCGCGATCGGAAAGCCCCTGCGAATCTCGTTCAGGTGATCGTTGTGTGGGGCGACGCTGTCGCGGCCGTCCCGGTAGAGATTCAGACCCACGCTGTTGAAAGGTGTGCCGACATGATCGGTCACGCGGCGGGCGGCGTCCAGTATGGCCGCGGGCGTCGACTCCGGCGCGGGATCGAGCCGGAAATGACCAACCAGCCGTGGCACGTCAACCTCGCGGTCGTACATCATTCGCCGCTCGGACCGCCACGGCACGCCGCTGCGTATCTCCGCGAACCAGGCCTGTGCGGTCGCCCCATCGACGAACCGTGCGGTATAGGTAATCCGACCGCGCTCGTCGTCCGCCAGCAGAGTCTCGCCGAAGTCGAGCAGTGTTGGTTGCGCCATTGCCTGTTGTCAGCTTACCAGAGCAGCTCAGGACGGCCGCGCGGGGTGATTCACTGCCAGGCCAGGGCGCCTCGTCGCCCAGTAGTACGTTGGATTCCGCTGAAGATCGCCGCGTTTGTCCCGATGCCAGGCGCCGGCGTGAGGGTGGCGATGCACGAGAACGCAGGCGCGCGCAGCAGTCTGTGCTTCGCCAAAACTGGATCCGGCCCGAAAATCGCACGAGCTGACGGCCGCCGTTCGGCCAAAGGATCCCAACCCTTGTCCACTCACCAATATCACGCCGCAAAAAGAGTCGTTGACGCTCGCCCGGCGCCTGACAGCTCTACGCACGATGTGTCATGCCGTCCGGATCGTCGCCGCACTCCGGTCAGCCGTCGCCCGGCGACGCGATCTCCTGCTGGAGTATGTCGCCCTTCGCCACCAGCTCGGTGTACTCGCTCGCTCGGATCGACGCTTCCAACGATCTGACCGCCTGTTCTGGCTGTGCTTGCGGCGGTGGTGGCCTCACTGGAAGGACGCGCTGATCCTTGTCCAGCCGGCCACAGTGGCATCGCGAGGGATTCCGGGGATGCGGGCGCTCAAGATGCCGGCCCGGAGCCGTGTATCGACTCAGACCTTCAGGCTCTCATTCGGCGCATGACACAGAAAACGTGCTGTGCGCGCGCCGCGGAACCACGGTGAACTGCTGACACTCGGCATCATGGTCTCAGCACGGACGGTATCGCGGTACATGCCTCACCGACTGGGAGCACCGTCGCCGACCTGGCGCACATTCCTCGCGAACCGTCTCGGCTCCCTGACGTTCGCCGCGGCGGTGACGTCCTTCGCCACAGCGAGCGATGACACAGCGATACCGACGCGCCTCCGTTTCGCTCTCCTGTGTCGTCAGTAAACGCGCTCTGCACATCCAGTCGCCAGCCCGATGTCGACGCACCGCCGACGCTCCCCTCCAAGCTTCCTCACTGGCAGGCGCCACATGCGCGCCTTCACCACGTCAAGCACTCGGGCTGTTACTCGTGCCGAGACCCGACCCGGTCACGGGCGGCATGATCAGCAGCAATCGGGGAACAGACGTCGATGTTGGCACGAGGTGTGCGGCCGGACGTGTCGTCGAGCCAACACAGTACCGCTCAAGAGCGGACGCGATTCGTTTGCCGGCCCTGAATCCACGCCTCCGCAGTTCCGCGTCTTCCGTGTGCAGCAGGTCTGCACGCTCATTTTCAAGCGGCGGGATTTTGACGAAGGACAGCCGCGATCGAGGCCATGAGTAATTGAATTGCCCTGCATTCACAGCCCGCCACAGCGTCAAAATCAGGCGCGCGGCATTTGCCTTACCAGATTCCAGGCCCATCCGCAAAGAGCGGTAGCGAGAACCGTCAGGAGAATGAACAGCGGGTCCGTCACCAAACGCGGGCCCTCCGCGACGAGGCGTGCGACGTGCCCCACCACGATCAGGCCGAACACGACGCCGGTCGTCATCACATAAGCCTTCATCGGTTCCTCCACGGTCCTTGTCGGAGCTTCATGATAATGCCACCGGTCACGAGCCTATTCGGGTGCGCAAATCGGCTGCCGAGACGCGATCAGAAGCCGGAGTTGCATCAACTGTTGGGACAATCGTTGGAACGGCCGTCGATCCAACAGTGGGACATACGTGCGGCGGTTGAGGAGATCTCCCACCGCGCGACGGCTTTCCCACATCGCCGTATCGGTGTGCCGACTGGCTCCCGCGTCGGCGTTGGCGATCGCGATCTTGCCGAACGGCTGCCGGCCGATAACGCACGGACGGTTGTTCGAGTTGCGTGACAGACTCGCTGTAACGTACGGATGACAGGTGTTGCGCTGACGACTCGTGTTCTAAAGGCGCAAGCGCCGACATTCTGCGACCTCATTTTTGATCGGCAAGCCGCGACCGATCCACGACTCTCGGGAAGTGTCGTTGCTCCGCAAAATTGATAGAGCGTCCGAATGCCTCGCTGCTCAATCGGTGTAGTCTTAATCTGACTTGTGCCCCAGTTAGTAGCTTTTTTCGGACTGACGTTCCTCGTCAGTTGGACCTGCTTTTTCGGAGCCGCCTTGGTTGCTCCATCGGGCACCTCTCCGACCGGCGGAGTCGCTGGAGGGATTTACCTTACAGGGGTGTTCGCGCCCGCGCTCGTCGCAGTTCTCCTGACGATCGGCGCCGACGGCCGCGAGGGCGCCCTCGCGTTTATTCGCCGTGCGGTACAGATACCCGCCCGTACGTCGTTGTACCTTTTTGCTATCGGGTACATGGCCGTCGCGAAACTCGGTGCCGCCGCGATCTTTCGTGTCGTCATCGGCACGTGGCCTCTGTTCGGCAGCACACCCTGGTACATCATGTTGCTCGCGATTCCCATCTCCACTCCGGTTCAGGCCGGCGAAGAGTTGGGCTGGCGCGGTTATGCATTGCCGCGACTTGCCGCACAGGTGGGTCTCCGCTGGGCCAGCGTACTCCTCGGCGGGATCTGGGGCTTGTGGCATTTGCCATTCTTCTTGATCAGCGGCGTCGACAAGACCGGTCAGTCGCTTCCCTTCTATGTGCTCGGCACGACGGCGATATCGGTGGCCATGGCGTGGCTTTACTGGCGGACGCAAGGTAGCGTGCTGAGCACGATGGTCATGCACGCGGCCGTGAACAACACAACAGAGATTGTTCCGACGAGACTCCAGGGAGGGACAAGTCCCTGGTCGCTGCAGGCGCCGATGATTGGGTGGCTCGCGCTGGGAACCATGTGGATGGTGTCCGGATGGTGTCTCGCGCGGATGCGCCAAGCGTCATTGGCGCGCAAAGCAAGTCGAGAGCGGACGAAGATCCGTCCTTATGAACCTCATCATTACTGAGATCTTCTGTTGTGTAGTGAGCGAATAGCACCATGTTGCCTTTCACGGCCACACGGCGTCGCTGATCGTCGGTGAGGCGTAGGCGCCGGGGTGGTTGCGCCGCCCGAAGGACCGCCCGTTGCTGGTGATTGACCAACCGGCAAACAGCAGACAGAAGAACGCGAGCGGCGGAGGGCAGCGGTCCATGGCGCCAGCGTGCCCGAGAGGCTAGCCCGAGTTCAAGCGAAACCGCGCTCGGCCGTGTTTCCTCGGCACAAGCCCTCCTCGAACTGCGTCGAGTCGCAACTCAGGGGCAATCCGGCGTCGGCGGAATTTTCGCACGGATGCCGCCGTGAGGCCGACGTCGTCATTGCATCATTACGGGAAGCGTGATCACTGCACGTTCGGCGTCGCGATGCGGTACACGGAGTCGACGCCGAACTTCTTGTAGTTCGAGTACTCGACGCTCCCGCCGCGGCGGAGGACCGCGAGGAGGCCGACGCGCACGCTGACGAGGTAGTCGGCACGCGCCGGCAGCCACGTTTCGCCGTTGACCTTGCGCCGCTGGAACGACGCCTGTGACCCTTTGTGCACCCTCGCCAGCAATCCGAATCCGATTGATACCGTGTCGATCGCCTCGGCCTCCACTCGTACCAGCTCGTAGTCGGATTCGCTGATCCACGCGCGGACGTTAAAGTTGCGCATGATGCCGCCTGCGCGGGTGCGCGGCTTTGCATCCTGGCGCGGCGTCAGCGCGAGCAGGATCGTGTCGTGCCCTTCGATCGCCTCGCGGTCGACCATACGCACGTCGAAGACGCGAGAGATGTCGTCGATGCTTTCGGCAAGCTCACTCCGGCGTCGCTCGCGCTCACGTTCCTCCTTCGCCTTCATCTGCTCCGGATCCTTCGCGAGCTTGCGCGCGTACTCCTCGACGTGCTTCTGGCGTTCGCGGTCGCGCCGCTCGAGCTCCTGCGGTGGAATCGCCTTTCCATCCTCGGACAGCACACGCTCCCACCGCTCTTCGCCCGGAAGCCCGGGATAGCTCTCGAGAATCTTCACCGACTCACTGGTCGGCTGGCCCGCCTTGTCCAGCTTTCGATCGCGGCGCGTCTCTTGATACATGTAGCCGAGCTGGCGGAATTCGTCGGTATCGAGGTGCTGGCGAACTTCCTGGAGGAACGCCTGCCGGTCAGGCAGCGGCGGTTGCTGCGCCGGCAGCGGCGTCGCGAGCAGGGACAGGAGGACCAAAGCCACTGTACAGCGCATACGGTAAGGATAGACGTGTTTGCCTCGCCGGCGGCCGAGGTCATTCAAGCGCGGGCTCAAGCCGGCTCGTTCAGGGCAAGCCATTCTTCGACACAATCGCCGACGTGTCGTTCGCCAATATTGCATGCGGTAAGAAATTGTTGAGGCGGCTGGCGGCGCGTCTACCGATTCTACAAGCGCGCTGCGTGATCGCTCCATCGCGCTCGGCTGAGCGATGGGACAGAACGAGGTCGTGCTTCGGACTGCATCGCGCGGGCGAACGATGCGTGCTAGCCGACTCATCGAATGTCGGCAGTCGATTCGCATCACTCTTGGCAGCCATGGATGCTTGGAGCGTCCGCCTCCTTCCGGACCGCACTGGATCGGGTTTCATTCACTGCCGCTCAATCGGCCGGCAGCCGCTTCGAATGTGTCCGCGAAAACGCCGCACCGCAGTCAGCGCATCGTCTCGGAAAGGCTCAAAAGGTTCCGCGGAACGATGTGAATGACACCGCCGCCGCTTGGACTGTCGATATCGGCGATGAGGAAGAACGCGATCGATACAGCCACCGGCAGGATGAGAAACAAACCGCGCCCTTCGTTTCGGAACGCAACGACGCCAAGAACTGCGTTGCACAGAATCGCGATCAGCCCCATCAGCGCCCACCCCTCCGTCGGGATGCGGTCCCACCAGGCGGCCTGCGTGCTGCCGTGAGAGTTAAGGACATCGTTCATTCCCGATACTGCCAACGCCGTAAGAGGGTTTGGCTGCGTGGCAGCCGTTGCCTGTACTACCGACCACAACTGCCGCTTCAGCTCATTGGTTTCCGTATCGAGCAAACGAAGGTCGGCCGCGTCCCGAGTGTTAAAGAAGCGAATGCGCCTATCCAGGTAGGTCCTGAGCAGAAGACGGGCTCTCGCAGCATCTGGCGGCTGGAGGAAATCCGCGCGAGCGTACTCGGTGCCGATCGCGGTTGCCTCGGCTTCCTCGCTGCCTGCGCGACGGTCGAACCGGCTTACAGCCATCGAGAAACTGAATCCGATGATCAACCCGAGGAGTGTGAGACACGCCGCGAGCACCGTACCCCAATCCTGATGCGTTTCGCGCCTCCGGGTCGCGTATCTTCCAAGAACCTGAGCACCGAACCATGCGGACAGCCACAACGCGATAAAGGAGATCCCCAAGAACACGAACGGAGAGTTGGTTAGATTACTCATACGATCGATCCTTTTGGCAGAGGTACAAGGCGGTGAATGAAGGCAATCACGTATACGTGCAGGGCGCTAAAACTCGATTCGTCACGCATGCGCGTACTCGTGGAGCAGTCCGCCGCGACGGTCGCGTCGTTTCAACATGATCGGTTGCGCCTCTGTCCGGAGTGCGGGCGACCATTCGGTGGCGACAAGTCCAGGCTGTGGTGAAGCCGCCAACCGTTGTTAAGATCACAGAATACGGCAAGCGCGCGCTCCAGATGCCGTGCGTCAGAATCAACAGCCGATCCAGTCATTCTGACCGAGCGGTCCGCACGAGTCGAGTAGCGCGGGGGAATCGCACCCCCGCGCCTTCCCAGAACCGTACGTGAGACTCGCGCCTGATACGGCTCCTACAATCCAGCCTCCGGCTTCGCGCCGAGTTGCCACAGGACAAAGAGCTGCGGGTCCCGTCGCGCGATGCGCCCCAGCCAGTGCATGGACGCTCGCTCTCGACGCCGAAATCGTTTGTATTTCCGTCGCACCCACGCCGCGAGGGCCATGTTCAGATGCCGGAGCACGCCGACACACTTCGACCGATAGAATCGGCCGTAGTAGTTCACCCAGCCCCGGACCACCGGATTGACGACTTGCGCGAGGTCCTCCAGGCGTTGATTGCTCCTGGTGGATGCCAAGCGCCATTGACGAATCGTGGCCCGAATCGCGGTGGCCGCCTTCGCACGATCGGCGTGCCTGCCGTCCGAACTCGTTGTAGATGAACACCGACGAGACGTACTTCCCGGCTCGCGCCATCAAGCACGACGCCGTCTGGCCGCTGCGACCAAGGATGCAAACGAGCCGTCGCGGAATAATCGTCCTGAATCGAGTGCGCCAGTGATCTCAGTTGATCAGGAACCGTGCAGCTCGCGCTGCCAGAGCCGGTCGACGACGCGGGCGATGCCTCGGGCCAGATGGTAGCGGCATGTGCCGAACGCGAGTCCCAACCGCTCTGCCGCACGCTCCTGGGACAACGCAGACTGCAAGTACGTCAGCGAGAGCGCGCGGAAGAACTTTTCGTCTCGCGGATGGTTTTGGAAGTGACCGACCGCGTCCCGGAGGACGCCCTGTAGGCTGGCCACCGTCGGCGTCCCACCGGCAGCATCTCTTACCACTCGCGACTGCAGCAGCGGGTTGGCGGACAGGGCTTCGGGGCGTGAGTAGTCGTGCAACGCACGCCGGACTGAATCCGCGAAGTCCGGTTCCGAGAGCACGACGATGGGCGCGGTTTGCGGACTGATGGCGAGGTCTGGTTCGGGCTTGCCAACCAGAAAGAGCTCCGCCTCATGCTCCCACCATGCATCAAACGATTGGCGCCGCCAGTCGTGCGCGACCACGGCGTACCGTCAGCCCCCGACGACAAAGGCCGCCTCATCCGCCGGTTCGAAGTTGATATACCGCATGATCGGTCGCCATCGATCGATGTCGGCGAAGGTGATGAAGCTCCAGGCGAGGCGCGCGTGCTGCATTGGGGCGACCGTGACCATCATGGCCAACAGATTGATGATCGGCGACACGTCCTGATACGAGTCGCACGCGATGTGAAAGCGGTGATGCAGCATTTCCTCGCCGCTGCGCAGGGGGCCGCGACTGCGTGCGAACCCCCACGCGGCCCGAACCGCCGGATCGACCTCTTCGTCCTCGGTTGAGGAATCGTGCAGGGCAACGGTCCCGACGAATCCAAGCAGCCCCCCACCCGCTCCACGAACGACGTGGAAGCCGTGCGGGTGTCGTTGCAGCCAGTGACAGGCGATACGCGCCGAGGCCTCACCCTCGTGACGGCGAACAGCACCGAGGATGGCCTCGACGTCGTGGTCGCTCGCTGGTTCACCGAACACAGTCCCGAGCGTTCCGTAGTCGTGGTATCGCGCGCCGATTGGGTTCGCGCGATGAAGAAACAGGTTGTCGAAAACGCACGTTGCTGCGCGCGCCCCGCCGAGGTGCGGAGCCGGTCTCGCACGTACAGCCACACGCGCCGGTGCATCGCGCGGTACCCCTCGAAGTCGCGCCACTGGACCTGCAACAGGAATTCAGCAGCGACTTCGGCTTGCAAGTCGACACCGGGCCGCGTGACTCTTGGGTCGCCGAAAGCCCTCGGCGTCGGATCTTATCGCGCGGCTGCCATTGCTCTGCGATGCAATGACAGCCGCCACCAGCGATCGGAACTGGACGATGCTACCGATTGGCTCGCGAACCGCCGAAGCTCATCGATAAAGGGAAGCTCGTATGGCATACGACGTGATTGTGGTTGGAGTGCGCTGTGCTGGTGCGCCGACGGCGATGCTCCTCGCCAGACAAGGGGCAAAGGTCCTCTCGGTCGACCGTGCGACGTTTCCAAGTGACATCCCGCACGGTCATTTCGTGCACAGGCACGGGCCCCCGAGATTGAAAGAGTGGGGCCTCCTGGCCAAGGTGGCAGCGCAGACACCGCCAGTAACGACCATGGTCTTCGATATCGGGGACTTTCCTCTATTGGCGCGCAATCTCGTCGAGAACGGGGTGGCGTGGGGATACGGACCCCGACGCGCCACACTGGACAAGATCCTCGTCGACGCAGCCGTGGAAAGCGGAGCCGAGCTTCGCGACGGGTTCACCGTTGACGAGTACGTCTTCGATGGCAATCGCGTTGTCGGCATCCGCGGACACGACCGGACCGGATCGCGAGCGGAGGAGCGCGCAACGATCGTCGTCGGCGCGGATGGACGCCACTCAGGCCTTGCGCGCGCCGTTCGCGCGCAGACGTACCACGAAACGCCGCCGCTGGCGTGCTACTACTTCTCCTATTGGAGCGGTGTGAACTCCGAAGACTTCGAACTCTATGTCCGGCCCAACCAGCGCCGCGTCATCTTTTCATTCAAGACTGAACGCGACCTGTTCTGCATCTTCGTCGGAATTCCCATGGATGAATTTCCAGAAGCTCGCCGCCACATCGAACACGCCTTCATGGAAACGGTCGATCTGGTTCCAGGTTTTGGCGCGCGGGTGCGCGCCGGCCTCCGCGCGGAGCGGTTCTACGGTGCCTCCGACCTGCCAAACTTCTACCGCAAACCGTACGGCCCCGGTTGGGCTCTGGTTGGTGACGCTGGCCTACACAAGGACCCGTACCTGGCCCTTGGAATCTGCGACGCGCTGCGCGATGTCGAGTTCCTGACCGGAGCCATCGGAAGGGGGCTGTCGACTGGGTGCCCGATGGACGAAGCGCTGGCCGATTACGAGAAGCAGCGGAACAAGGCCTCGGCGGCTGACTATGAAGAGAACCTCGCAATGGCTCGCTTCTCGCTGCCGTCCCCCGAGCTTCTGGCCATCCGTGCCGCAGTGAGAGACAAGCCCGAGGATGCGACGCGGCTGATCAAGGCGCGTCAGGGCATGATTAATCCCGCCACGTTCTTCAACCCGGAGAATATGGAGCGACTCTTGAGTGGAGCCTCGTGCCGACTGCGTCACCCGCCGTGCTCAAGTTCGTGAACGGATCCGCCGGAGCGGACATGTGCCGTCACGATGAGTCTTCGAGCGGTCCGACTGCATCGACGTTTCCAGAGGACACGAGTTCCGCGTGGATCACTCGACCTCCGTCACCCTGCTTCGTGCCCTGGGTGGCTCCTTCCGCGCGAACGGATCGCGGATGCGGCCCTCCTGATCGGTTGACCGTCGTTCAAATCTTCGGACCACAGCACGTTCGATCCCATTCCGCCGGGGCGTGTACGATCATCGCATCCCAGAAGCTCAATTTGCTCTGCTTCTGCAGCTCAATCGCGCGAACAACATCGTTCGCGGACTGACACCGAAAATGTCGGCCGCTCGAAACCAGTGCAACTCGCCGCTGATCGCCTTCAGCACCACTTCCTGCAACCGCATCGCCCGCTCCCACGCGGAGCCCGGATGGAGCCTCCCAGCTCCGTGTCGTATCCCACTCCGCGTCCGGTGACGCGACAGATCACGTGCTCTCGGGAGCGGCCACATCATGTACTCCCTACATACGGTATGTGATTGATTGACGTCTCAATCGCGCTGCTGCAGCCTGCTGGCATTACGACCTCCGGGAGCGGCGACATGGCTCGAATTCCTTCGGTGAGAATCCACTCCAATGAGGCTCTTCGCTTCCGCGCGCAAGAACTCGCGCCACGATGGCCCCTTGCGCTGCCTGCTGGACCGAGCCCTTCCTCGGCCACGATCTTCTTGACGGTGGCCCGTTTGGCGTACGCCTCCAAAAGGCCGCTTTCTTCAGGTGTCGCCGAGTGTCGCAAGCGCTTTTCCGGCCGGCCGCTCAGAGCATGCATAGGAAGTTGAATAGGTCCAGCTCGTCCTGTGGGCTCAGAGCAAGGCCGAACCGGTTTTCGTAGAAGTGCACGACATCCAGCAGGGTCTGAGCGGAGCCGTTGTGGAAGTATGGGGCGCGAGCAGAGAGGCCGCGGAGGACCGGTCCCTTGATCTTGCCGACATGAGCGAACTTGCCGTCAATCAAGGCCTGGCCGAGATCCGTAGTTGTCTTGCAGTTGTTGCTGGGCTGCCCGTTCACCAGTTGGCATACCTTTATCTGCGGCAGGTAGCTCACGTCTAGCCCGCCCATATTCTGCGACGGGTTGGCAGCGCTGAAATCGCCGGTCCCGATGTTCAACGGCGTCGGGAAGGAATGGTTGCCCACATTCGGCGTGTCGTGGCAGGTGCCGCAGGTCCCCGTGAGCGACGGAACGCCGCCCGCCACCAGTCCGCCTTGGGAAACGTCGTCATTGATCCCCTCTACACCGGTGATGGTGATAGACCGGGAGTTGAAGATCGTCTGCCCGCGTGTCACCGACGCGCGGAAATCTTCCGCGTGACTGAAGCCCGGGGGCCCATTGAAGATGTTGAAAATGGTCGAGGCAAACACCCCGTCCCCAGGCGTTACCAAGCCGCCCGGCTGCTCCGGTCCGTTGGGAAGCAAAGCGTGGACGCTCGAGTTGATGCTAATGAAGAACGGCTGCTGCGTGGCGACAGGTACGGGCCCGCCATTGAAGCCTCCTACGTCCAGCGGACTGTCAAATGGGCTGAGGACTTGCGCCGTGAACAGCGCCATCTCGAAATTCACAATCTGCTGCTGCTCGGCCGCAGTGGGCCGGGTTCCGTCTCCCTGTGCGTGCCCGACCGTGGCGTCCAGCGATTGGTGCGCCAGGTCGTTCTCGAGCGAAGCCGGATAATTGTTGAACAGGATTTTGGTCGTGCCCGTAAGCGGCGTCGATTCCCGGCCGTCCCACATCACCGTGCTCAGGAACGGGAGATTCGTTGCGGGCAGCGGGCGGCGGTATTGGGAGATCACATTGGTTTCGTTGCAGGCGTACGGGTTCTTCACCGAGGTCACGACATAGTCCGCGCCCGCCGGAACGGCGATGGCGATGCGGATCAAGCCGCGCGTCCGGAGCAGGCTGTAGGCGCTTTCCCGCCCCTCCAACGTGGAGACATCAATATTGTGATTGCAGTTGGAGCCGTCATTGGTGCGGAAGATCGGGTCGGAGCCTTGACTCTGCTCGAATCGCTTCTGCACGCTCGCGGCCGCGACGCTCATACCGTCGCTGGGCTGGTGGCAGGTTACGCATGACCGTCCATTGGTTCCCAGACTCTGGAAGAACGGTCCAGTCTCATCGATGCCCCCGCCGACCGTACTGAAAGTCTGCGAAGCGCCCCCAGGGTTTAACAACGGAGTCCCGTTCGGGATGAAGTTCCCGCCGTCCGGGTCCCCTCGTGGCGCTGGCGGCTGGAAGCCACTAAGCGTTCCCGCGATGACCATCATCGTGGCGATTGCGAGCACAGAAGCTGTTGCAACTCGGCGTTTCTCTTGGCGCATGACGTGGCGCATATGCTGATCCGCTCCCCCCTTAAAAACCCAAAGTGGAAATTCCCGTTCCGTTGAAATCAACTTTGTACGGGGATAGTTCGTGAGGATACTGCAATGATGACTTTGGAAAATTCGATAGTTTCATAAGACATACTTCTCCTGTCAGTTGTTTGCACGCTCTCGGAGAGCGCAAACAGTTTGCTCTGAGAGGGGACTATCCGAAGGAGGCGGCTTCCAGGCTAGAACAGGAGTGCAGTAATTGGATGCCGCTAACCCTGGTGTCCGCCCACGCCAGCTCTCGTCCCCTAAACGGAGGTTGGCCCTTTCTTTTGGCGCGTATGAGAGTTCTTAAGTATTTCCGAAATACGGAGACAGAAGATTCAGGTTTCAGTTCCATCCCCTCGGCATCGGAGCTTTACAAAACTCAGAATTCGCACTTAGCCAGTTTGGTTCAGATGACC
>JBPYEE010000543.1:0-4398 GCA_051985095.1 Vicinamibacterales bacterium
AAACCCGGGGCGACGCTCCGGCAAGCGGAAGCGAATCTCAAAACAATCGCCGGCGCGCTTGAGCGCGAATACCCAGCGCCCAACAAGGGCCGCAGCGTCGCTCTGAAGCCGCTCGTCGAAGCAACAATTTTCCCGGGCATTCGCGAGATCTTCGTGCTCGGCGGCGCTGTGCTGATGACGGTCGTCGCGCTCGTGCTGCTCATCGCCTGCTCAAACGTTGCGAACCTCCTCATGGCGCGGGCGTCGGCACGCAGTCAGGAGATTGCGGTTCGGCTGGCGATGGGAGCGACTCGCGCGAGGTTGTTCGTGCAGCTCCTAACCGAGAGCGTGGTGCTTGCCGTGTTCGGCGGGGTGCTGGGCCTCGGAGTCGCCGTCGCGGCCCGCGACGGCATCTGGTCCTTGCGGCCGCCGTTTCTCGCCGATAACTTTGTCGACCTGACGATCGACAGGCGCGTTCTCATGTTCACTGCGATCGTCTCGCTGTTGACCGGACTGGTCTTCGGCGCGCTCCCGGCACTCCGGGCGACGCGGCCGGATTTGGTTGACGCGTTGAAAGAAGAAACGCGTGGGGCGGGCACGGGCCGCCGCCGTGCGACGCTCAGCCGCGCACTCGTCGTCGCGCAGGTCACGCTCTCCGTTGTCGCACTCGTCGCCGCCGGGCTGTTTCTACGCAGCCTCGGACGCGCGAATCAGATCGATCCCGGCTTCGAGGTCGAGCATGTCGGCGTCGTCGCGGTGAACGCGGGTCAGGGTGGTTACGACGGCGAACGCGCGCGTCAGTTCTTTCGGACGGTCCATGACCGCGCGAGCCGGATGCCCGGGGTGCAGTCGACGGCATGGGCGAATGTCGCGCCGCTGACTGGTGCGCTGTTCAAGACGATCATCAAGGAAGGCGAGAATCCGGAGGCGACAACGGCGCGCGTCCTCGCGACCGCCATCGTGTCAACGCCGGGATATTTCGAGACGCTCGAGATTCCGATGCTGCGCGGTCGCGATTTCACGAACACCGACCGCGAGATGTCGATGCGCGTTGCGATCGTCAACCAAACGCTCGCGGACCACGTCTGGCCGCATGAGGATCCGATCGGCAAGCGGTTCCGCTTCTTTACTGACACCTCGTACCGTCAGGTGATCGGGGTCGTAAAGAGCAGCAAGTACACGACGCTCGGTGAAGATCCGCAGCCGGCGGTGTATACGCCGCTCGAACAGGATTTCAGTGACACGATGGTGTTGTTCGTCCGAACCGCCGGCGATCCCGGTCCGGCGCTCGGCACCGTGCAGCGCGAAATCCGGTCGCTGGACTCGCACGTGCCGCTCACCAATCCATTCTCGATGGTCGAAATCGTCAGGCAATCCCTCTGGCCTGCGCGGCTGGCCGCCATTCTGCTCGGGACGGTCGGCACGCTGGCGCTGACGCTCGCATCGATCGGGCTGTATGGCGTGATGGCCTATTCGGTCACGCAGCGCACACGTGAGATCGGCGTCCGCATGGCGCTCGGCGCCGGTACCTCCCAGGTGATGAGGATGGTGCTCGGCCAGGCGATGCTGCTCGCGGCCCTCGGCCTCGTGATGGGCGTCACCGGCGCGGTGGTTCTTTCGCGGCTGGTTACGCGGCTGCTCTTCGGGATGAGCGCCACGGACCCCACCACATTCGCCGCCGTTTGCGCTTTGCTCCTCACGGTCGCACTGATCGCAAGCTATCTGCCCGCTTCGCGTGCAAGCCGGCTCGATCCGATTCGGGCGCTCAGATGAACATGATGCTGATGATGACCTGACGTGCCTTCGGCTCACCCGTGACGAATCGTGAGGATCCGTCCGGCGCGCGTTGGGTCTGTAGGATGCGAAAATTCGGTTGGGCAAAATTCGGGGTCTCTCACGGTGTCGACTTGGCAGAACCTGGGGAAACAAGCGAGAAGGAAGACCGGAAAAGCGGGAACAAATCGGGGCCAACCTCGCGTGGATTCCGTCAGGCAGTTGCCTCAAATTGAGGAGCGTCACAAGAAAATCGGCCTGTGGTTGCCATCAGGAGTGCCCGGTGGGCTCGAAAAGAGCAGCTGTGACCCGGAGGGTTGCTGGTCCGAGTCCAGTTGCTGACAGCCATGGCGTTGCCCTCCCGAGGTGAGACACCGCTGAGACTGGCGGCCAAGGACTCAGCGGGCGGATTGGATTTTTCACGAGGGGTAGTAGAACTTGAGTACGCCGCCGAGCCGCAAATGCCTCGCGGTCGATGACGACGCCGGCGGGCCGCATCCGCAGCCACCTGCTTGTTGACGCAGCGTCCATTCTGGACCTTCGTGACGGTCCCGATGGCGTTGGTCTGCCCGTTCGCCTCGGCGTCGGCGACAACGTCCTGCAGTGTCCCGCTCGAACGAGCGTACCCCGGCGCTGTGTCTCCGATCAGCGTCCAGACCAGTTGGAGCGGCTTGGCGGCTGTCAGGGCCGCGTCGGTGGTCACCTGACGGATGAGAACGCCTTTACTTTCTATCGGCGAGTCGCTAGGCTTCGCGTACCTTTCGAATGGGACGGAGGAGGAAATCATGAGAGGACGTTCCAGCCTTGCCGTCGCCGTGGCCCTGCTGCTCTGTGCCTGTGGTGGACGGCTGCTCGCCCAGAATGTGTCCGGGCCGGCAAAGGCGAGGGCCACGACGCCGGAGATACCGTTCGAGTCCGT
This sequence comes from Vicinamibacterales bacterium, assembly GCA_051985095.1. Classification (GTDB taxonomy): domain Bacteria; phylum Acidobacteriota; class Vicinamibacteria; order Vicinamibacterales; family CAVVIG01; genus Gp6-AA45. Next base: position 2,672 of record JBPYEE010000543.1, read on the forward strand.
GCCGAACTTCTTCAAGCTGCCACCGGGCCTCTACATGGGCGAAGGCGTCGGCGTGGCCACCAATTCGAAGGGCCATGTGTTTGTCTACTCGCGGAGTGGCGAGACGCGCCTGTTCGAGTTCGATCAGACGGGCGCGTTCGTGAAGGAATTCGCCAGCGGCAGCTACGGCGTCTCGTTTGCGCATGCTGTGCGCGTCGACAAGGACGACAACGTCTGGGCGGTCGACGAGGGCTCGAACGTGATCATGAAGTTCAACCCGGACGGTAAGCTGTTGATGGTGCTCGGCAAGCGGCCCGATCCGCTCGAGCAGCTGTCGCTGATGCCGGGCGGCGGCCAGTACTCGGGCGCCAACAAGCCGTATTCGTTTCACCGCGAAACCGACGTCGCATGGGATCCCCAAGGCAACATCTTCGTGTCAGACGGCTATGGCGACTCGCGCGTCGTGAAGTACGACAAGACTGGCCGCTTCATCAAATCGGTGGGCACGCGCGGCAACGGTCCGCTGCAGTTCAGCACGCCGCATGCGATCGCCGTCGACGCGAAGGGCCTCGTCTACGTCGCCGATCGCGGCAACTCGCGCATCGTCGTGCTCGACAACGACTTGCAACAGAAGGCGGTGTACGACAATGTCGGCGCGCCGTGGGCCGTCTGCATCACGAACACGCCGCATCAGTATCTCTACAGCTCCAACTCCTTTCCGACCGGGAACAACTTCGATCAGGCGTCGATGACTGGCGAGGTCTACAAAATGGAGCTGGATGGCACTGTGCTCGGACGCTTTGGCAAGGCGGGCCACGCCTTCAAGGAGTTCAGCAGCATCCACCAGATGGACTGCCGCAACCCGAACGAGATCTACGTCGCCGAGATCACCGCGTGGCGCGTGCAGAAGATCTTGTTGCATCCATCGGCCACCAGTACGTCGGCTGGGAAGTAGCAGGGGCACATGACCATTACCCTGACGCGCCTCGTTCACTCCGCAGTCGCCGTGGCCGCGATGGCGGCCGGCGCCTCGCTCTTCGCGCAGAGCAGCGCCCCTGACATCAGTTACGACGCGAACGCCGACGCCCTGCAGCTGCCGCACGGCACGTACTTCGGTGAGGTTGCGGGCGTTGCGACGAACTCGAAGGGACACGTGTTCGTATACACGCGCACTGGCCACGCCGTCGCGACGCTTGGCGACGAACGAACCTTCTATCACGGCGGGTCACGCCTATTCGAGTTCGATCAGACCGGCAAATTCGTGAAGGAGATCGGTCAGGGCGTCTACGCGATCAACTTCGCGCAGCAGGTGCGCGTCGATCCGCAGGACAACGTCTGGATCGTCGACGCCGGATCGAATCAGGTCGTGAAGTTCGACGCCGACGGGCGTTTCGCACTCGTGCTCGGCCGCAAGCCGGAGAACATCAATGTGCGGCCCGGTCCGGGCGTGCCGGCGCGCGGTGGCGTCATTCCCGAACCCACGACGACCGGCGGCCGCGGAGGCGGTGAAGGCGGGGGCGGGCGCGGCGGCCGCGGAACGCCTGGCGCCGGCATTCCCGGCGACAGCTTCAGCTATCCGGCCGACGTGACGTGGGATCGCGCCGGCAACATCTACGTCGGCGACGGATTCGGGACCAACAACCGCATCGCGAAGTTCACCAGGGACGGCGACTTCGTGAAGAGCTGGGGCCAGACGGGAGCCGGGCAGGGGCAATTCAACAGGATCCGCGGCATCGCCGCCGACACCG
>JBPYEE010000544.1:0-12531 GCA_051985095.1 Vicinamibacterales bacterium
CTCCGCGGTCATCAGTCCGCCATCGCGGCGCAGTAACCGGCCCGTCACCGCGCAGGCCGGCTGCTCAGCCAGCGGAAGAACACGATGACCAGGATGGCCGGAATGAACGGGCCCCACCACACATTGAGGCCGAACGCGTTCAAGGTCGAGGACCCGGCTTTGACGAACAACATGATCGCGCCCGCCCACGCGAAGGCACTGATCAGATTCAACGTGCTGAATTTCGCCGGCCGCGTCCCCGCATAGGCGCACGCGATCGGAATAGCCGTGCGGAGGCCGGGCAGAAACCGGCTGACCAGCACCAGGCCGGTCTCGTTCGAATGCACGTGTGTCATGACACGGTCGCGGTACTTCGCGAGCCTCGGATACCGATCCAGCCAGTGGATGCGACCCCGCAACAGATAAAACCAGATCTGGTCGCCGGTCGCGCCGCCGAGCGCACCGCAGATCAGCACCAGGGGCCACAACAGCCGGCCGGCCGCGGCGTCGGCGCTCACTTTCGAGTAGTAAATCTCTCCCTCGACGATCGCGGCGAGGTAAATCGAGGCGTAGACGAGCATCGCCAGTCACGCAGTCGTCAGCACATCTCGTACCACCGTCGCGATGCGCGCAATCTGATCGTCGCGCAGACTCGAGTAGCATGGAATTTGGATTGCCTGCGACGCGCGGCGGGCACCGGCCGCCTCAGCCGCCGCACCGGCGAACAGCGGCATGTCGGCCGGCACATCGACGTGCAGCGTCTCGATGTCGATGCCGCGCCGCACGCATCGGACGACCAGGGCGTCGCGGTCGACGTGATCGGGACCGTACACGCAGTACTGATAGTACACATGCGTGCAACCGGGCGGGACAGACGGTACCTGGACGCCCGGCACGCCGCTGAGCGCGCGCGTCATGTACTCGGCATGCGCCCGCGCCTGAGCCGTCCAGGCGTCAAGGTGCGTGAGCGCTTCGAGACCGATTGCCGCCTGGACATTCGGGAAGCGCTCCGTGTACGCCTCGGGGAGCGGAGAGAGCGACCGGATTTTCTCCCAGAGGAACACGTCCGGGTTCGCGTCGATGAGCGCCGAGACCCAGAGCACCGGAAACAGCGAGATCGAAAACACCCACGGCTTGATGAAGATGCGCTGCAGCCGTCCGACGAGCAGCCGATCCCGGACGCGCTTCTCGCTGGGCCACGGCAACGCGTCCACGATCGTGCGGACGCGTGCGGCGAGCGTCGGGTCCTGCAGCAGCGCCGCCCCCCCGCCGTAGCAGTTCAGCGGCTTCAGCGTTTGAAAGCTGAAGAGGGCACCGGATCCGAAGGTCCCGACCGCCTTGCCCTTGAAGGTGGCTCCGAGCGCGTGGGCGCAGTCTTCGAGCACGATCAGGTTGTGGCGCGCCGCCAGGTCCAGGATCGCGTCCATGTCGCAGGAGAGCCCGTACAGGTGCGTGGGCACGATGGCGCGCGTCTTGTCGGTGATCAACCGCTCGGCCGACGCCGGGTCGATCGTGAATGTCCGCGGATCGATGTCGGCGAAGACGACGCGCAGGCCCGCGGCCTTCGCCAGTTCGGGCACGACCCAGAACGTGAGCGCCGGGAAGATGATTTCCGAGCCGGCGGGCAGGTCGAGCGCTTTGAGGATGTAGTAGAAGGCCATGCGGCCGTAGGCCGCGGTGACGGCGCTGCCGGCGCCGACGTAGCGTGCAAAGGCCGCTTCGAACTCCGCGACCTGGGGGCCCTCGATGAACTCGCCGCGGGCCTGGCAGCCCGCGACGATGTCCTCCGTTTCGCGGAAGACTCGCGCTCCGTAGCGCGAGATGGCCGCTAGCATGCCACGGGACGTGAGATGTCCGCGATCTCCTCTCGCGAGTGCCGATCGTTGACGCGCTCGTCCATGCGGCTCACCCAGTCCCGCACGGCCCGGTTGTGGATCTTCAGGAAATTCGCCAGGTACGACGGCCGCATGTAGAAGCGCTTGTACGCCGCGCCGAGCAGGTAGTGCAACTCCCGCTTCGACAGGTTGGGATGCCGGAAGGTCAGCGTGTAGCCGTCAAACTTCTCCCAGTCGGTCTCGACGAGAAGCGGCTCAATCTGTTTGAACATCGGCGTACCGGGATACGGCGTGAGAATCTTGAACTGCGCGAACGTCGAGCCGAGATCGGTCGCGTAGTCGATGGTCGCCGCAATCGAGTTCCAGTCGTCCTGCAGGAACCCCAGCACGTAAAACGCCGCCGTGACGATCCCTTTCCTGCGGCAATGGTCGATGATGTCGCGCTGGTGCGCCTGCGGAATGGGCCGGCGGCCGGATTTCCTGAGCGTCACCGGATCGGTCGATTCGACCCCGAAGCTCATCGCGCGGAGCCCGGCCTCATACAGCCGGTCGAGCAGGTCGATGTCGAGCCGGTCGAGGCGCGTCTCGGCTTCGAACGTGATCCGCAGGCCGCGCGTCTTGATCGCCTCGCACAGCTCGATGCACCGGTCGCGCTGTTCGCTGAACAGCGGATCGCGAAAGATCACGTACGGCCGCCGCACCTGGTCGCACAACCGCTCGATCTCGTCGACGATGTTGGCGATGGATCGGGCCCGGTAGCCGGCGAGGATGCGGTGCGGGCAGTAGGTGCAGAACTCGGGGCACCCGCGGCTCGCCAGCAGGGGATACCCGCCGCCGACCGGCCGCGACGACCATCGGATCCCGAACTTCTGCCCGCGGTCCTCGGTGACCAGATCCCACCGCGGGAACGGCAGCGAGTCGAGGTCGTTGATCTGCTCGCTGGTCACCGTGCCGCTCGGAATCTCGCCGCTCTGCGCCAGGCGCATGACGGCCGCTTCCGGCTCGCCATTCAGGATGAAATCGCAGTGATCGGCGTAGAGCTGCGGCATCTTCGACGCCGTGATGCCCATGAACCCGACTTTCACCCCGCCGGCGCGCACGCGGTCCGCCCACGCGGTCTCGTTCTTGTGATCGACGAGGGATGACAGCACGAGCGCGACGTCGCCGTGCACCGGCGCGTCGCCGCCGCGCGTCCACTCGACCTCGTGACCGGCGCGCGCCAGGATCGCGGCCACATAGGCCATGTGGACGCTCGGCACATCGTGGAATTGCTTCTTGACGTACGAAATGACGGTTGTCACGCGGGAAAACGGATCGAGCCGCGAGCCGTACCCGCCGACAACCGTGTCTTTACTGACGAATCCTCGATCTGACTTTAGATCTGCGAGCACCACTCGCATCTGCCACCTCTATTCGCATAACCGGGATCGACTGAACGCATTCAGGCGACGTCGACAGGCGGTCCGCGAGGTGACTTCGGCGAAAAAGCGCGCGTGTGAGGGCGGGGATCGATCGAGCGAACGAGCAGGCCGAGCGGCGTCAGCGCGGCAATATTGCAATCGAGATCGAGATGGGCGGCGGGCGCGTCGTTCTGAATCGCCTGCCCATCGTCATCGTCGTCGGTGGCCGTCGCCCGGGCGATCCGGGTCATCGGATCGGTCAGGCCGACGAGCAGGCGCTGTGACGGCGGTGCAACGGGCCCGCCGAACCTGTGCGGCTGGCGCTTCAGCTGATGCAGCGTCGTCGTGTGCGGATCGCACACGCGGCGCGGCGCTGTCCGCCGGGTTCCCCGCGCCGCTTCGGCAGACGATGCGACGAGGAGTGCCAGGACGAGGATCGTGCCCGCCCTCGTCGACATCCGGACAATCGGTGACAAAAGGCGCATGGAGCCGGTATGGCTTCGCGTGGGAACGCGCATCACTATCCCACAGCGTGGGCCCCGAAGCAACCAATCCATCGGTATACCGTTCACTCTATGATGACGTGGATTCGCATAAAGGATACATCATCGGTCGTAAATCCTGTATTTAAAACGGTTTTCCCAGGTCAGCCGGGTCGGGGCCGTAGTAGGATCCGCCCGCGATGATCGCCGGTTGTTCGCCTCGACAGGCGATCACCATTGTCGGAGCGGGCCCTGCCGGCGCGACGGCGGCCCGCACGCTGGCCCGCGCGGGGGTCGGCGTCCGGCTGCTCGACCGGTCGGCGTTTCCCCGGAACAAGCCGTGTGGCGGCGGCCTCAGCGTGCGGGTGCTCAGCCGTTTTCCCTATCTGGGGCCGGCCCTGGCCCGGATTCCGAAACAGCTGATTGACCGGCTGTACCTGGAAGGTCCCGACGGGGCCGCCGCCATCATCAAATCCGACGAGCCGGCGGCGTTGATGATCCGGCGGCTCGAGTTCGACGCGCTGCTGGTGTCGCTGGCGCGGGAGGCGGGTGCGGAAGTCGTCTCCGGCGCAGACATCGTGCACGCGGTGGACGATGCCACCGGCGTCACGCTCCGGGCGCGCGACGGCCGCACGTTCACGGCGCCGCTGGTGATCGCGGCCGACGGTGTTTACAGCGTCGTCGCACGGCGGCTCGGGATCAACCCGGGCTGGCCGGCCGCCTCAGTCGCACTCGACATGATGGAAGAGACGGCGCGGACCGATCTGCGCGCGCTGGATCCGTCGACGCTCTGGGTCGCCTACGGCTATACGCCCCACCCGGGCCGGGCCACGGCGTCCCATTCCGACCGGCTGGCGCGCGGCTCGACGCCCACGGCGTCGCAGGGCTACGCCTACATGTTTCCGAAACGCGACCACGTCAACATCGGCATCGGGTATGTGCTGTCGCACTTCCGCGAACAGGTGGCCGCGCCGCCCTACGAGCTCCAGGCCGAGTTCGTGTCGCAGCTGCGCGATCGCGGCCTGGTGGCCGGTGACTCGGTGAGAAAGAACTTCACGCCGTTTCTGATCCCGGTCGGCGGCCCGCTGCCGCGCCCGGCCCGGGGCCGTGTGCTGCTGGCGGGGGACGCCGGTGGGTTCGTCAACAGTTTCACGGCTGAAGGGATCTATTACGCGATGGTCTCCGGCGACCTGGCCGCCCGGGCCATCCTCGCGTCGCCGTCGCGCCCGGCCGCCGTTTCCGCCCGGTATCGCCGCTGGGTCGATGACGAAATTGGTATGGAACTGCGCGATTCGGTGCGCATCCAGCGGTATTTCTTCGCCGATCGCCGCAGAATCCGCGCGGTGATCGACGGCGCACATCGTGAACCGGCGATGATCCGGCTGATCCTCGATCTGGTCGTCGGCCGCCGCGGGTATCGGACCGTCCGGCGGCGGATGTTGATGCGATCGCCGCGGTTGACAGGACGATTGCTAATCGACCGCCTCTTGCGTAGGATGTAGCCCTCCAACGCATGCCGCGCGGTGCCAGCACCCGCGATCTCGAACATGTCCTGCGGCGCGCGGGATTCGGTGCGCGTCCCGACGAGTTCGATCTGTACGGCAATCTCTCCAACCGCGATCTGATCGAAACGCTGCTCAACTACGACGCGGTGGCCGACAGCGTCGATTCCTTCATCGGACAGCCCGCCTACGTCGGGATGACCTACACGGGTCAGTTCCTGCCGCAGTCGAACATCGTCCACGCGCGCCAGCGGTGGCTGTTCCGGATGGTGCACAGCGATCGTCCGCTCCAGGAGAAGATGACGCTCTTCTGGCATAACCACTTCGCCACCGGGTACACGAAGATCGCCGGCTTGCTCGGCGCCACCGAAGCGGCGCGCTATATGGCGGCGAAGGCGTCCGAAGATCCGGGCGGGGTCCGCGGCCAAATCGAGATGCTGCGCGACAACGCGCTCGGCAACTTCCGCGACATTCTCCTGAACATCGCGAAAGACACGGCGATGCTCGTCTGGCTCGACGGCCGCACCAACACGAAGGCGATGCCGCAGGAGAACTTCGGCCGCGAAGTCATGGAGCTCTTCACGATGGGCGTCGGTCACTACACCGAGCCCGACGTCTACGCCGCCGCACGCGTCTTCACCGGCTGGAACCTGCAGCAGCTGGGCACTGCCGCCGACGGGTCGCTCCACTACGCGTTCAACTACGCCGCCGCCCAGCATGAGACGTCGCCGAAGACGTTTAGTTTCCCGATCTACAGCGACGGCAGCACCACCATTCCGGCGCGGTCGGCGTCTGACGGGATGCAGGACGGGATCGACCTGATCAACGCCCTGGCCAGCAATCCAACCACCGGGCGGTATCTGGCGGCGAAGCTGTGGCGATTCTTCGTCAACGAGTTTCAGCCGCCGGACCCGGCGTTTGTCGATCAAATCGCGTCGGCGTATGCCGCGAGCCGCTTCGACATGAAGGCCGTGATGCGGGAAGTGTTGCTCTCGCCGGCCTTCGCCGATCCGAGTGCCCGGTTCGCGCGCTACTCCTGGCCGACGGAATTCGTGGTCCGCGCGCTGAAGGAGATCGGCTGGCGCGGGTTTTCGGTGAACGACGCCCTCGCGCCGCTGTCGAACATGGGCCTGAACCTGTACGACCCGCCGGACGTCAGCGGCTGGCGCGCCGGGCAGGAGTGGTTCTCGACCGGCGCGATGCTGTCGCGCATGAATTTCGCGGCGCAGCTCGCTGCCAACCAGCGGTTCAATCTTCTGGCGGCGGCGCGCCCCTACGGAGCCACCGCGGAATCGCTGCTGGCGCACTGGCTCGGCCAGCTGCCGACGTCGACCTACGACGCGAGCATCCTCGGCGAGTTCGACACCTACATGCACGCCACCGGCGGCTGGACCGGCAGCGACGCGCAAGTCCAGGCGAAAGTCGCCGGGCTCGTCCACCTGATCGCCGGCTCCCCGGAGTACCAGCTCCAATGAAGATTACGCGACGTCACTTCGTCAAGGGCGGCGTGGCGGCGTTCACGGTGACGTTTGCGGCGCCGGAGTTCCTGAGCGATCTCGCGCGCGCGCAGGGGGCGCAGGTTCGCAATCTCGTCGTCCTCTATCTGAGCGGCGGCAACGATTCGCTGAGCATGGTGATCCCGTACAACGATCCGTTCTATCGCAGCCGCCGTCCGACGCTGGCGGTGCCCGCGGCCAATGTCCTGCAGATCGGATCCGATTCGTCGAAGGTCGCGCTGGGGTTGCATCCCCGTCTGACAGGCCTGAAGCAGATCTTCGACGCCGGGCGCCTCGCGATCATCCAGCGCACCGGGTACGCGAACCAGTCGCGGTCGCATTTCCTCGGCACCGACATCTGGTCGACGGCCGATCCGAACAATTCCACGGGGCTCGGATGGGTCGGCCGGTATCTCGACTCACTCCCGTCGCCGGTCGATCCGCTCATCGGCTGGAACACGACCTCCAGCCTGCCGCACGTGCTGCAGGCGGCGCACACCGGCGTGCCGGCGATCGCGAGCCCGGCGGGCTACGCCTTCTCGAGCCCCAACGGCGGCGCCGAAGCGGTGGCCGAGCGCGCCAGCGCCCTGCGGATCGCGTCGCACGTGCCGGTCGACCGCCCCGAGGTGGCGTTTGTGTACGGCAGCGTTCAGGCGGCGATGGCCACGCTCGATCGGGTCGCCACCGTCACCAGCTATTCGGCGACGGCGACCTATCCGGCCACCAACGGCTTCGCGCAGGCGTTGAAGGCCGTGGCCGGTGCCATGAACCGGGGCATCGGGACCAAGGTGTTTTACGTCACGACGGGCGGCTTCGACACCCACTCGGGAGAGGCTGTCAACCAGACCACTGGCACGTACTACAACCTGATGGCGACGCTCAACGATGGCCTGCTCGCGTTTTACAACGACCTCCGCAACCAGGCGCTGCTGCAGGACACGCTCGTCGTGACCTTTTCGGAATTCGGTCGCCGCATCACCGAAAACGGCAGCCAGGGCACCGATCACGGCGCCGGATCGGCGATGCTCGTGATGGGCGGCCGCGTCAATGGCGGCATCTACGGCACGGCTCCCAACCTCAATCTGGATCCGAAGAATCCCACGCTTGAAAACAACGCCGGCGACGTGACCTACGAAACCGACTTCCGATCGGTCTACGCGCAGATCATCGACAACTGGCTCGGCGCGAATTCGCAGGCGCTGCTCGGCGGGAGCTTCCAGAAACCCTCCCTGACGTTCATCTGACCGTCCCGTCGCGCGCCGCGATCACCGGACGCGGACCGCCCTTCGTCGCGCGAGTGCTAGACTCGGTGCATGCCGCCGATCAAGCGGACGAAGTTCAAGCTCACGCCCGAACAGCTGCTGGAGATGTTCTATTGGCTGAAGCTGATTCGCGGCTTCGACGAACGCCTCAGCATCCTCGTGAAACAGGGAAAGGTGCGCAGCGGCGTCTACACCGGCATCGGCCAGGAAGCCATCGTCGTCGGGACCTGTTACGGTCTGCGCCGCGACGATTTCATCTGCCCGCTGCACCGCGACCTCGGCGCGTTCCTGATGAAGGGCGTCGAGCTGCGCGTCATGATGTCGCAGATGTTCGGCAAAGAGACCGGCCTGTCGAAGGGACGCGACTCGGCGCTGCACAGCGGCGTCAACGAGCTGGGGATTTTCGGCAACACGAGCATGCTCGGGGCCAACCTGCCGGTCGCGGCCGGTCTGGCGCTGACCTTCAAGATGGAGCGCCGCGACAACGTCGTGCTCGCCTATTTCGGCGAGGGCGCGAGCAACACCGGCGACTTCCACGAGGCGCTGAACTTCGCCGGCGTGCAGCAGCTCCCGGTGCTCTTCATCTGCGAAAACAACCAGTACGCCTACTCCGTGCCGATCGAGCACAGCATGGCGATCGATGACGTGGCCGAGCGCGCCCACGGCTACGGATTCGATGGCGTCGCGATCAACGGCAACGACGTGCTCGCCGTCTACCAGGCGACGCAGGGGGCGCTCGCCCGCGCGCGGGCCGGCGACGGACCGACCTTGATCGAGGCCAAGACCTACCGGTGGCACGGCCACTCCGAACACGACAAGGCGTTCTACCGGAGCGACGAAGAGCTGGCGATGTGGAAGAGCCGCGATCCCATTCCGACCTTCACCACCTACCTCAGCACGCGGCACGTGCTCGACGACGCGAAGCAGCAGGAGGTCGAGGCCAAGGTGAAGGCCGCCATCGACGATGCGGTGGACTTTGCGATGGCGGCGCCCGATCCGTCGCCCGAGGCGGCAGTGACCGACCTGTATGCGTGAGGTGTCGTACCTCGAGGCCATCCGCGAAGCGCTCATCGAGGAGATGCGGCGCGATCCGAAGGTGTTCGTGCTCGGCGAGGATGTCGGCGCGTACGGTGGCGCGTTCGGCGTCACGCAGGGCCTCTACGATGAGTTCGGCGAGATGCGCGTCGTCGACACGCCGATCTCGGAGTCGGCCATCGTCGGCGTCAGTATTGGCGCGGCGCTGCGGGGCTACCGACCGGTCGCCGAGATGCAGTTCGCCGACTTCATCTCGTGCGCGTTTGATCAGATCGTCAACCAGGCCGCGACGCTGCGGTACCGCTACGGCGGTCGTGCGGCTGTTCCGATCGTCATTCGGGCGCCGAGCGGCGGGAACGTTGGCGGCGGCCTGTATCATTCGCAGAATCCCGAGGCGTGGTTCATCCACCGGCCCGGATTGAAGGTGGTCGCGCCGTCGACGCCCTACGACGCGAAGGGCCTGCTGAAAGCAGCCATCCGCGACGACAACCCGGTGATTTATTTCGAGCACAAGTATCTCTATCGCCGCGCCAAGGGCCCGGTGCCGGAGGGGGACGAGATCGTGCCGCTCGGCACGGCGGCCACGCGCCGCGCGGGCGACGACGTGACGCTGCTGACCTACGGGGCGATGGTGCTGCACTCGCTCGAAGCCGCCGACCGGCTCGCTCAGGAGGAGGTGGAGGTCGAGGTGATCGATCTGCGGACGCTGTTGCCGCTCGACCGGGAGGCGATTTTTCGCTCGGTCGACAAGACCAGTCGCGTCCTCATCGTGCACGAGGATGTCAAGACGCTCGGCGTCGGCGCCGAGCTGTCCGCGATGATCGTGGAGGAGCGATTCGACCGTCTCGATGCGCCCGTCATGCGCGTCACCGCACCTGACACGCACAGCCCCTTCTCGCACATCCTCGAAGCGGCGACCCTGCCGGATGCGGCCCGGATCGCCGACGCGTTGCGGCGGCTCGCGGCCTACTGACGCCTTGCCGCGCCGGTCATGGAAAAATCGCGCGCAGCGCCCCGGACAGCTCGGGGTAGCGAAACGTGAAGCCCAGGCGCTGCGCCTTGGCCGGCACCGCGCGTTGACCCGACAGCAACAACGCGTCGGCCATCTCGCCGAGCATCAGCCGCAGCGCGAAGGCCGGCGCCGGAATCAGCGCCGGACGATGCAGGGCGCGGCCGAGCGCGCGGGCGAACTGCTTGTTGGTCGCCGGCGCCGGGCCGGTCGCATTGACCGCGCCGCTGACCGTCGGCGTCGCCAGCGCCCAGCGCACCAGGGCAATCCAGTCAGCGCGGTGAATCCACGGCCAGAACTGCCGGCCGGTGCCGACCGGTCCGCCGGCGCCCCAGCGAAACGGCGGCAGCATCCGCGGCAGGGCCCCGCCGTCGGCTTCGAGAACGAGGCCCGTGCGCACGCACACGACGCGCGTCCGATCGGTGGCGGCGCTGCGCGCCTCGGATTCCCAGCGGACACAGACGGTGGCCAGAAAATCATCTCCGGGCGGGGACTCTTCCGTGATCAGCTCGTCGCCGTGCGGACCGTAATACCCCACGGCCGATCCGCTGATGAAGACAGACGGGGGCCGGGGGGCGCGGCCGATCGCCTCCGCGAGCCCGCGCGTGGTCGTGACCCGGCTGTCGAGGACGCGTTGTTTGTGGGCCGGCGTCCAGCGACGGGCGCCGATCGGCTCGCCCGCCAGATTGACCACCGCGTCGGCGTCCGCCACCCCGGCGGTCGATCCGCGCGGCAGCGCCGCGACATCATGGCCGTCGGCAGCCAGGGCGCGGATCAGCGGACGTCCCAGGAATCCGGAGCCGCCGGCAATGAGAATCTTCATGACGACTCAGTAGGTCTGCCGGGCCACCCATTCACGCAGCAGCGAGTCGACGACCACGTACCGCGGACCGTCGCGCGCGACGATATCGTCACGAACGAGCGCCGCCAGCGACGTCTGGACGGTGGACGCGCCGCCCAGGCGGTGGCGGACCCTGACGTCGGCGGCATGCAGCTCCCGGCCGTCTTCGACGACGACGGCGCGCAGCACGCCGCGCTGTGGCAGCGTCAGGCGCTGCCACAGCGCTTCGAACATCATATGATGCTCGGCCAGCAGCCGCGTCAGCGCGTGATGCAGATCGTCGAGCGTCGCGCGGCGCCTGCTGCGGCTGCGGATTTCGTCCCACGTTTCATGGGCGAGCCGCTGGACGTCATACGGAAGGTTGCCGGCGAGCTCCACGATTGCGGCCCCGAGCCCCTCCTGCGGGCGCAGGCCCGACCGGGCGAACCGCGCATCGAGGAACGCGGCGAACTCGTCGGCCGGAATCTTCTCCAGCCGCATCACCGGCCCAGCCTTGTAGAACGGCCGCTTCGCGCCGAGCATGCGCTCCATCAGCGACGGCTCCGACCCGGCGAAGACATAGCCCACGTCGCGCTGCACCTGCACCGCCGCCCGAAGCGCGTGCTCGACCGATCCGCCGTCGAAGCCGCCGATCGCCTGGAATTCGTCGAGCGCGACGATCACCTTCCGGTGGCGTTGCTCGGCCAGGTGGGCCGGCAGGGCGAACACCTCCTCGGCGAGGCGCGCGACGTCGCGGTCCGATTTGACGCCCGGAAACGAGACCGCCAGCGTGTTCCGGCCGGAGGGCTGCCGGGTCGGAGCCGCCTGGTAGCGGACCTCGGCGCGCGCGCTGCGGATTGCCTCGCGCAGCCAGGATCGAGCGCGATCCCAGCGCGTCTCGGCCGTCGCCAGCGCCCGCGCGTACCCCTCGAGAAAGGCGAGATACGAGCTGAAACTGCTGACGGTGACGTCGACGGTCAGCGCCCCGCGGCGCTCGGCAGTGCCGAGCGCCCGCCGAATCAGTGAGGACTTGCCGTACCGGCGCGGCGAGATCAGGAACACCTTCTGGGACGCGAGCAGATCGCGCACCAGACGGGCGAGCTCGTCGACGCGATCGACGAAGGCGGCCGAGGGCACCACCTCGCCGTACACGAAGGGATTGTCGGTTACGTCGAATAGCGTACTGGTTACGGATTTTAACGTATCAGTAGTATCGCCGCGGCAACTTCAGGATAACGCGGCGTCGGACGAGGTCGGCGAGTGCCGGCGGCGCCACGTCGCCCGGCAGCATGGCGAGCGCCGTGCCGTGCACCGCCACGTCGTCGGGCAGATACTCGCGGCTCGCGCCGTACTCCTCCTCGTAGTCGTCCGACGGGAACTCCAGCCGCAGGCGCACCCGGTCGCTCTCCGATTCGACGTGGTAGAGCGGGTTCAAGCGGTACTCACCGGCGACCGCCGGCTCGTCGAGCGGGTGCCGCGCGTAGACGTCGGACCGGGCCGTCGCGAGGATGGTCAGCGCCTGCTCGCCGTTGAGCTCGTCGATCGATTCACGGCGCGACAGATCGATCGGGCCCCCCGCCACGACATCCGCGAACAGCTGCGATTCGCCGAACACCCGCGGCGGCAGCGTTTCGAAGAGCGCGATGTAGCCTTCCGGCGCGAGCGGCTGGCCGTGGGAGGGTGTCCACGTCCGTTCGTTGTGCGTGTGGCC
>JBPYEE010000545.1:0-2387 GCA_051985095.1 Vicinamibacterales bacterium
TCCGACACATCCGGGACAGAAGACGCCGTTTCTGCATGCGCCGCCTCCGATCTTCGAGATGATGGGACGGTTCTCGCCAGACGGAAAGTGGATCGCGTATCAGAGCAACGAATCAAATCGCCCGGAAGTGTACGTCCAACCGTATCCCGCGACCGGCGGGCGTTGGCAGATTTCGACGGCGGGCGGCAATTCGCCATTGTGGCGAGGCGACGGCCGCGAGATTTACTACAACGGCTCTGACGACACGATCTTTGCGGTCAGCGTGGCGGTTAACGGCACGAGCCTCGAAGTCGGTACGCCGGTGAAGTTGTTCCAGCGTGCGCTCGTGCACGGCAACCCGCAGATTCATCGATTCGCCGTCGACCGCGATGGGCAGCGCTTCCTGTTGAACGCGCCGGTCGAGAACGCCACACCGCAAACCGCGCAGATCATCCTCAACTGGGCGGCGACGCTTCGCGTCCAGCAATAGATCGAAGGTAGGTCGCGATCTCGGGCTTTCCGCAGTACTCGGTCCAGTGGGATAAACAGGCGATTTAGTAGGGTGTGGTCTGCAAAAGTGTCGAGCGGCCCAAAATCTCAGATTATTTCGGCGACTCCGATGAGCGGATTGTCGATGCCGCGATCCTCAGCCCCGTGATCGCTTACGTTCCGACGCGTGACTGAGTGCACCGCTGGGCCGCGCTCGCTCTATCCTCAGCTGGAACTGGTCGGCGGCGCGAACGGGCGACGCGATGCGCGTGCACGAGGCGCGGCTGAAATCGATGGTGGGACCGGCGCCATGAGCCGGTCGAGTAGCCTGAGACACGATGAGACAGACTGCACCGGTCGTCAGCGATTTGCACCCGAACGGACCGGAATGGTTCGGTGAAGACTCTCAGCAGACAGAACAGAGCCGCACCCACCGAAATGACGGCACGGCTCTGTTAATCGGAAGATTTCTTCAGTCCGTCGGATTACTTCCGAGGATGCCTCCGGTTGCCCGGATGCTCGTCGACAACAGCGCCCGCTGATTACTTCACTTGACGCTGGCGCAATACTGCTTCAATGCATCAGCGGGAGTTGGCGCACCTGGCGGCGCTCCCATCAAGGCCATGCGGCTCAGCCGCATCTCCATGTATTCAGCGTCAGCGCAGAGCGAAGGCGCAAGCCGGGCGCGCGTCAATGTCGATGGGGGACCGAGATACAACACCGCATCCACCTCGTCTTCGAGCCGAGGGCTGCCGCCGCGCGTCGCGACTGCGCCATTCCGGCCAGGCGCTGCCAGAAACGGATAGAAGAACGCGAACGGCGCTGATCCCATGATCGTGTCTTTGATTCGGGCAAGGCTGGGCACGGGCCAGGTTGCCGTGTCGGGTTCCAGTGTCTTGATGTCGTCACCGTAGGTGTCGGCCCAAATCGTGAAAAGTTGCGGCTGAATCCCTGTGCCGAGCAGCGTGACGATCGTGGGAAACGGATCAAGTGGCGCGCGCACCAAGTGCATGTCGCCAAAGATGAGTAATGCGCGTCGTTGCTTCGCAAGCACCTCGCGCTGAATCAGGTCTGCAGCAAAACGGTCTCGACCCGCCGGCCCCCCGACTGCTCGGATCTGATTGCCAAGATCCTCGCGTGTGTGGATGCTGCCCCAGTCAAATGGTGGGTCTCCCAGGAGGACGCGTAGCTGCCGCTCGTGCGGTAACGCGGTGTTCACGGCTCGAACCGCCCGGAAGAACTCTTCATAGATCGGTACGTCCCAAACCGTGTTCGCCTGTGTCGTATCTTGCCAGACATGTCTGAGCACCGTGTCTGGAACGGCCTCGCCGTGCACGAACCGATCCATCACATCCTGATACCGTGCGTTGCCACACTCGACGACGATGTCGTTGACGGTCGCGGTGAATCGAGGATCACGAATTAGTGCCAGTCGAAACGTGTGGCCTTGTTCGTTGTTATGGGCGCCCTCGCCGAGCGCCACGAGCGCGTGCGTCGCGAAGGCCTCGAGAATGGTTGTGATTGGCTCGCGAGGGACCGCCGCCCGCTGCAGGGCGTCGGTTCGAATCGCGGCCATCGTGAGTATCGCGAAGAATAACGGAAGACGGCCGACGGGGAAGAGGGTTACAGCAGCTGTCGCGGCGGGCGTTCGGCGCATGTGCCGTCCTCCCCGGCCGCGCGCAGATGCCACGCGGCGAGCCCCCACGCGACGAAACAGGCGGCGATGGCGCCAGCTGCCAGGAATTCGAAGATCGACGGTACACCGAGCGACACGATCAGCACGCTGCCGACGACGAAGATGAGGCCGCCGACGTTGCCGGCAACGTCCGTCGAGGAAAAGTTGATTTGCGGCGAGCGCCACGGTTCGTCGTGGGGTAGGGCGATCACGGACGGATGCCGGTCGTACCAGGTGTGAATCA
>JBPYEE010000546.1:0-15503 GCA_051985095.1 Vicinamibacterales bacterium
GTCGCGGCCGCCATTCCCGCGCGCCGCGCGGCGCGCGTCGATCCCATCCAGGCGCTGCAGAAGGGCAAGTACCAGGTGCTCTCCACCGGCGAGAGCACCGTCCGCGGACTCCTGGCGCTCGTGCTGAGCGGCATCTCGCTCGTCTGTCTGACGGTGGTCGATTCGCGCCGGATCTTCTACGTCGGCTTTGCGCTCGCGATCGCCGCGGCGCTGCTCCTGACACCGCTGCTGGCGCTCGCGCTGGCGCGCGCGATTCGGCCGCTCCTGAAGTCGATTCGGCCGGTCGAAGGCGTGCTGGCCGCCGACAGCCTGATCCAGGCGCCGCGCCGGACCTCGGCGAGCGTGGCGGCCCTGATGCTGTCGCTGGCGCTCGTGGTGGCGTTCGGCGGCATGGCGCGCGCCAGCTACGGATCGATCGTCGACTGGATGGACTCCACGCTGAATCCCGATCTCTTCGTCATGCCGTCGCAGACCATTTCGATTCGCACGATTCGCTTTCCGGCCGACATGGGCGAACAGCTGGCGGCGATCGCCGACGTCGACCGCGTCCAGATGGTACGGGACGGTCGGATCGTCTTTCGAAACACCCCCGTCCTGCTGGTTGCGCTCGACATCGCCAGCATGGCCGAGACGATCCATCGTCAGCCGGTCGACGGCAACGCGGCAGACATGTACCGGAAGACCGCCGCAGGCGAGGGCCTGATGGTGTCGGATAACCTGGCGCAGCTGCAGCATCTCCATCTGGGCGACCGCGTCGAGGTCGCGGCCCCCGACGGCGTCATCCGGCTCCCCATCGCGGGCATCGTCGCCGATTACTCGGATCAGCAAGGGACGATCTTCATGGACCGCCGGTTGTTCATGGCGCACTGGCACGACGATTCCGTGAACATCTTCCGCGTCTACGTCCGGCGCGGTGCGGACGTCGCGGCAGTGCGCCGGCGCATCCTGGACCGGTACGCGGCTGAGCGGCAGATTTTTGTGTTCACGAACCGCGAGGTGAAGCGCTACATTCTGACGATCACCGACCAATGGTTCGGCTTGACGTCGGTCCAAATCGGGGTCGCGGTGCTCGTCGCGATCCTCGGCATCGTGAATACCCTGACGGTTTCGATCACCGATCGCCGCCGCGAGCTCGGCGTGCTGCAGGCCGTCGGGGGACTGCCGGCCCAGGTTCGGCGCACGGTCTGGATCGAAGCGCTCAGCATCGGTGTCATCGGGCTCGCTCTCGGGTTCGCGCTGGGTGCGATCAGCCTGTATTACATCCTCGAGGTCGTCCACAAGGACATCGCCGGGATGCGGCTCGACTACATGTATCCGGTCAACACGGTCATCGCCCTGGTGCCGACGATTCTCGGCGCCGCCTTCATCGCCGCGATCTGGCCCGCAGAGACGGCGGTCCACGGGTCGCTCGTCGAAGCCCTCGAATATGAATAACAACCAGCGCGTCGCGGCCGGTGTCAGTCGAATCGCTCTGGCGGCGGCCGCCCTGGCGGCGGTGGTGTCCGCCCAGGACGCCCGGCAGATCGTCGACGAGGCGCAGAAGCGAACCGACGCCAAGTCGGAGCAGTATGAGGGGCTGCTGCAGGTCGTCGACGCCAAGGGAAAGATCAGTGACAAGCACTGGACCTTTGAGCGGCTGGGCTCGCACGGGGCGAGCAAAGCGGTCGTCCGGTTCACCGCGCCGGCGGAGGTGAAAGGGGTGGCGCTGCTGATCGTGAATCACCCGGATCGCGCATCGGACCAGTGGATGTGGACCCCCGCCATCGAGCGTGACCGGCGGATTGCGCTGCAGGATCGCTCGACGCGGTTCTTCGGCACCGATTTTTCGTTCGAAGACCTCGAGGAGCGGGACGTCAGCCAGTACGACTACACGCTGGCGGGCGACGACAGCGTCGACGGCGCGGCCTGCTGGAAGATCGAATCGACGCCGAAGCAGACCAAGACCTCGCAGTACACCCGGTCACTCCTCTGGGTCCGCAAGGACATTTACGCGTTTGTCCGGATCGAGAACTACGTGAAGAACGACGTGGTCAGACGGTTGAACTACGGCGATATCCGCAGCGTGCAGGGTATCTGGACCGCGCGCGAGCTCGACATGGCCGACCTCCGCCGCGGGAGCCATACGCACCTGACGCTCGACAAACTGGAATACAACGTGCCGCTGCGTGACGACGACTTCACGCTTCAGGCCATCCGCCGGCCGTAGCCGCCCGGGGTCGCGTGTCGCCGCCGCTTCTGCTGCCGGCTCACAATCCCGGTCCGATGACCGGGAGCGGCAACAACACCTATCTGATCGTCCGCGGCGCCCACGCGACGCTCATCGACGCCGGCGTCGGCGAGCCGCGGCACCTCGACGCGCTGGCAGCCGCGCTGGGGACCGCCGCCGCCACGCTCGACCAGGTGCTCGTCACGCACGGGCATCGCGATCACGCCGGGGGCGCCGCCGCGATTGCTGCGGCGTACCCCGCCGCGCGGTTGCTGAAGCACCCCTGGCCGCTCGAGGACGTGCAGTACCCGGTTCGGTGGACGCGCGTCGACGACGACGAAGAAATCGCGCTCGGGTTCGGGAGTCTGATTGCGTTGTTCACGCCTGGCCACTCGCCGGATCACCTGGCGTTCTGGGATCGAACGGAGGGGGCGCTTTTCACGGGCGATCTGGTCGCGAAGGGGACGAGCGTCATGATCCACGCCAGCCGAGGCGGTAATCTCGCGCAGTACCTGGCGTCGCTCGAACGCCTCCGTGCGCTGGACGCGCGCGTCATCTACCCGGCGCACGGGCCGGTGATCGAGGATCCGGCCGCCGTCATCGCCGCCTATCTCGCGCACCGTCAGATGCGCGAGACGCAGGTCATCGACGCGCTCGCCGCCGGGCATGCAACCGTGGAGGCCATCGCCGATTCCATCTATGATGGTCTCGAACCGGCGCTGATGGCCGCGGCGCGTGAAAACGTGCGCGCCCACCTCGACAAGCTTCGCGACGAGCGGCGGGCGAGCGCCCATCACGACCGGTGGAGACTCGACTGATATGAACACTGTCATCGATTTCGTCAACGTCAATCGCGATCGCTACCTCGACGAGCTCAAGGCGCTGCTCGCGATTCCCAGCATCAGCGCGCTGCCGCAGCACGCCGCCGATGTGCGCCGCTGCGCCGAATGGTGCGCCGGCGAGATGGGCCGCGTCGGTCTGGAGAACACGCGGCTCGTCGACACGCCCGGCAATCCCGTCGTCTGCGCCGATTGGCTGCACGCCGAGGGCGCGCCGACCATCCTCTTCTACGGCCACTACGACGTGCAGCCCGTCGATCCGCTCGATCTCTGGGAATCGCCGCCCTTCGAGGCGACGATTCGCGACGGGGAGATCTACGCGCGGGGCGCGGCCGACGACAAGGGTCAGGTGTTCATGCATTTCAAGGCGGTGGAGGCCCACCTGAAGCAGATCGGGCGCCTCCCGGTGAACATGAAGTTCATGATCGAAGGCGAGGAGGAGATCGGCAGCGCGCATCTCGACGATTTCGTTCGCGCCCACAAGGCCGACCTCTCTGCCGACGTCGTCGTGATCTCGGACTCGCCGATGTTTGCGCGGGGGGTGCCGTCGATCTGCTACGGCCTGCGCGGGCTCGTCTACTTCCAGCTCGACCTGCGTGGCAGCAACACCGATCTGCATTCCGGGTCGTTTGGCGGCGCGGTAGCCAACCCGGCCATGGTGCTCGCGCAGATGCTGGCCCAGATGAAGGACCGCAGCGGCCGCATCAAGATCACGGGCTTCTACGACGACGTGGTGCCGCTGACCGACGTGGAGCGGAAGGCGTGGCAGACGCTGCCGTTCAACGAAAAGCAGTTCCGCAAGGATTTCGGCATTCCCAAAGTGTCGGGCGAAACCGGCTACTCGACGCTCGAGCGTACGTGGGCGCGGCCGACCTTCGAGATCAATGGCTTGCTGTCGGGCTTCACCGGCGAAGGCGCCAAGACGGTGCTGCCGGCCGTCGCCATGGCGAAGGTGAGCATGCGACTCGTGCCGAATCAGGATCCGGACAAGATCGCGGACCTGTTCGAGGCGTACGTGCGGCGCGTGGCGCCGAAAACGGTCGATCTGAAAGTAACGCGGATGCACGGGGGCAAGCCGTGGATGACGTCCTATGACAACGCGTACGTCCAGGCCGCGGCGCGTGCGATCGAACGCGGCTTCGGTCAGACGCCGGTCTTGACGCGGGAAGGCGGGTCGATTCCCGTGGTGTCGACCTTCCAGCAAGAGCTCGGTCTGCCCTCGGTCCTCTTCGGGGTCGGGCTGCCCGACGAAAACGCCCACGCCCCGAACGAGAAGCTCGACGTGTCGAACTTTCACAACGGCATCATCGCGTCGGCGATTCTCTACGAGGAGATCGCCAAGGCCGGGTGATCGATGGTGCGCCTCGGATTACTGCTGCAGGCGCTGCGGCGCTTTTACGGTAAGCTGCCCTCGCCGCCCCGCGATCCCTTCACGCTCTTCGTCTGGGAAGTGCTGTCCGTGCATTCGACGCCGCGCCGGCGCGTCGCGGCCCTGGCCGCGCTCAAGCGAATCCCGGCGTTGACGCCCGACGCCATGTGGCGCGCCCCTCAGAAGAAGCTCGAGGCGAGCGTCGCCCTCGCGGGGCCGTACGTGGCAAATCGGCTGCGCGCTCTGCGGACCGGCACCGACAGGTTCCGGCGAGAGCCGAACCTGCCGCGGCTGATTCGGGGGCCGTTGCCCGCCGCGCGCCGCGCGCTGAAGGGAATGCCGCAAATGGGCGAAGGCGGCGCCTACCGGATGCTGCTCTTCGCTGCCGACCACGCCGTGCTGCCGGTCGACGTGCGTGTCAGCCGGGCGAGCCGGCGGCTCGGGTACGGCGCATTGCAGCCCGACTTCACGAAGACCGCGCGATCAGTGCGGGAGGCGCTCGCGCGGGAATTGCCGTCTGATCTCGCCGCGTACCGCGAGGCGTTCCTGTACCTGTCGCAGCACGGCGCGGCGACCTGCACCGAAGCGGACCCGCACTGCGTGGTCTGCCCGCTGCTGGCGGAGTGTCCTGAAGGCCGGCAGCGGACACGCAGCCAGGCGGCCGGCCCCACCGGCTGAGAACGCACGCGCGTCCTAATTGAGCGACGCCACACGGCGCCGCAGCGCCTTGACGTGCTCCCAGATCTGCTCGTAGTCGTCGCGGTCGGCCTGGTCGAGCTCGGTCTTCTTCGAGAGGCGCAGGTACAGCTGCAGGTCACGGAGCGCGGCGGCGTAGTTGTTCAGATTGTAGGCGAGCAGCCCGCGGTCGCGCAGCTCGTTGGCCGCAGACGGATTGACCGCCAGGAGCAGCTCGGTGACATCCCGCGCCTGCGGAAATGAGTGCATGTTCACGTAGAGGCGCTTGAGGTTGACGAGCATCCGGACCAGGATCTGCGGTTTGGTGGCGCGGGCGAGCAGCTGCGAATCGAACACCGCTTCGTCGCCGGCGTGGTGCCGCAGCAACGCCTTGCAGGCGTCCTCCGAGAGCAGCGCCCCACCATGGAACGCATCGATGATCAGATCCTCGGAGTAGGGCAGGCCGCGGCGGGCCGGACAGCGCAGCAGGAAGTGTCCGGGGAAATTGATGCCGACGATGTGCAGGCCGGCACGGCGCGCGACTTCCATGTAGACGAGCGCCAGGGAAATCGGTATCCCGGTGCGGCGGTCGAGCACTTCATTGAGAAAGCTGTTGCGCGGATCCTCGTAGCGGACTTCATTGCCGACGAAGCGCAGCTCGCCGAACACGTAGTCGTTGAGCGCCAGGACCTGCGCATGGCGCTCGGGATCGACGCGCGGCGGAACATCCGCCGCACTCGGACGGGCCGCCTCGACGCGCAGCTTGGCTTCCACGCCGAGGCTGTCGAGTTGATCCAGGTAGGGACCGGCATCGAGCTTCGGATACTCGATGCGCGCAATCATCAGCGCCGCGACGGCGAGGTCGGGGTCCGGGCTCAGCGCCGCGTGCGCAAACGCCTGAACGAGGCGGTCGCTGATCACCTGAAGATGCTATCAAAAAAACGAGGGGCGGCGCGTTGCGCCGCCCCTCGCGGTTTGTCGATTGACCCGAGCCGTGACGCCGACCGTCATCCGCTGCCGGCGCGCTCGGGACGCGCTACCAGGTCACGCGCACGCCGAACCGCGCGACGCGCGGCGCCGTGATGGCCTGAATCTGGTTGGCGTTCGACGCGTTCTCGGTCACCCGCACTGCCTGAATGATGTTGTTGTTGAACACGTTGAACACATCAAACTGCGGCACGAGGCGAACGGTCCCGATCTTCACCGGCCGATCGACGTGGAAGTCGAGATTCTCGTAGGTCGGCAGGCGCGTCTGGCCCACGGGGTTGATCAGGACGGTCGCGATCCCGGCGCCGTTGAGGCGTGCCGGAGTCTGGATCGCGAACTCCTCGGGATAGCCCTGCCGCGCGTTGAAAAACGCCGAGATGTTGAAGTTGTACGGCAGGTTGTAGAGGCCGCTCAGTTTGTAGAGCCACTTCGCGTTGATGTAGACGTTGCCAAGGCCGCTCCCGCCGGTCGCGTAGTCGTACTGGTTGCCGTTGCGGGTCGACCGGTTGGTTGGATCCTCACCAATGGTGTTGACGGCGTCGCCGGCCCACCCGTTCATGTTCACGACGGTGCTGTTGTAGGAGACGCTCGTGTTCATCAGCCAGTGGTTCGACATGCGCTTGCGGGCGCTCACCTCGGCGCCGTTGTACGCGCGGTTGTACTGGTCGGTCGTGAAGTTGGTGAGCACCTGCGCTACCGGCAGCTGGAACGCCGGCTGATAGTAGGTGATAGTGGGGCAGTTCGCCGCGCCGATCCGCTGGCCGTCGTTGCCGGGACACGCGGCCGCCGACGGCGTGTAGTTGACCGGCGCGTAATTGGACGGCTCGAGTCCCACCGTGTCGGAGAACTGGAAGTTGGTGTAGCGCCGCCAGATGTAACTGGCGCCGACGGCGAATCCGAGGCCGATTTCGCGATCGGCGCCGAGAATGACTTCGTCGGTCCGATCGTTCCTGAGGTTGGGATCCACTGTGTTGACCGTGGTCGGCGAGCCCGGGGCGGCCGGATTCCAGTTGCCGGTGAGCGCCGCGAATTTGCCCGGGTTGCCGCCGGCGATGAGCGGCACGCCGGCCGTGTCGAAGATCTCGTTCGGCTCGACGAATCCGTCATGATTCAGGTCGACCCAGTTATACCGAATGCTGACGCGCGTAACCGGATTGACAGTGCCGGAGACACCACCGACCCCCACCTGGCCCCAGTACGTCGCGTAGTTGCCCCGCAGGATCGTCTTGCCGTCGCCGGTGAGGTCGTAGGTGACACCGAGCCGCGGCGACAGGTTGTTGAACTTGACGCCCGGATCGGCGCCGGCGAAATTCACCGCCGGCAGAACGTTCGGCAGCAGATAGTTGGCCGGCACCGACGACGACAGCGCCCGGTCGTGGTTGTAGTCGTAGCGCAGACCGAGTTGCAGCGTCGTCCGCCCCTTCGTGACCGTGTCCTGCGCGTACAGCGAGACGTTCGTCAGGTCGTAGTCGGTGGCGCCGTCGCGGGTGACGTTGGTCTGGCAGCCGGCCGCAAGGGTCGAGCAGTCAGTCCCCGTGGCAACCGCCGCCAGATCGGCAGGCGCCGGAAACCGGGCGACCGCGTTGCCCGGCGTGTGCGTGGAGCCAAAGCCGTTGTTGTCGCGCCAGTAGCCGCCGAACTTGAACGCGTGATCGGCGCCCCATACCCCCGGCATGAAGTAGTTCGCGTTGAGGGTGATGCTGTTGACCGGCCGGATGTTGACCGACTGGCTGTTGTCCGGCGTCGACCGGCCATTCTGGTTCGTCGACACGACCAGATATGGCTGCAGGCCGATGACGCCCGGCACGGGCGACTCGGTCGCATACGCATCGTCGTGATAATCCAGAATGAAGTTGTTGCCGACGTGCGCGTACGTCGCGTCGACGAGGAATCGATCGCTCACGACCCACTGATCGGCGAACTTGTAGGTCGGTGTCGGTCCCGTGATCCAGAAGTTCGTTCCGTACGTGTTCGGCACCGCATCCTGCCGGACGGTCGATTCGATGGGCGTCAGGTCGCTCGCATTGCGGGCGTTGCGCTGCTTGGCAGAGAGGAGGCCGTACGCGCTCACTTTGTTGCCCTTGAAGAGCTGCACTTCGGTCTTGAGGTTCTCCGTCGTCAAGAGAGTCTGGTCGGTGTTCAGGCAGTTGTTGACGTCCGACACGGCATAGCTGAGCGGTGCGGCCTTGATCGCCTGGCAGTTCGCCGTCGGCTCGTAAAAGCCGACGACGCCGACATTGATCGCCTGCTTGCCAAACGCGCCCCAGATCCAGGCGCGCCCTTTTTTGATCGGGCCGCCGGCTTCCACCCCGTAGTCCTGAATGTCCTGAATCGGGTTGCCCGAGGACGCCCCTTGCGATCGCAGGCTGCTGTCGATGTTGTTCGATTCGGCCCGATGATTCGTGTCGAACAGCCGCGACGATCCGCGGAAGGTGTCGCTGCCGGCCTTGGTGACGAGGTTGATCCCGACCCCGCCGGTCTGCTGAGACACGTCAACGCCACCGGTGTTGATCGTCATTTCCTCGAACATGTCGAAGTCGTAATAGGTTGGCGAGGCGCCCGTGGCGGAGAGGTCGGTGATATCGATGCCGTCGAGCGTCCATTTGTTGTTCGTCGGATTGCCGCCGCGCGACACGTAGTTCGACTGCTGGCCTGACTGGTTGCCGCCGATGTTCTCGCGATCCATCGCGATGCCGGCGGTCTGCTGCAGGATGACCCACGGGTCCCGGGCCGACGGGATGCTCTGGAGCAGCTCGTTGGTGAAGGTCTGCTTGGTCCCGGTCTCCTTCGTGTCCACGACCGGGCTCGCGCCGGTGACAGTGATCGTTTCCTGCACAGTCGAGACGCCGAGCTGCGCGTTGACCTGTGCGGAGAATCCGGCGGTGATCTGAATCCCTTCGTCCACCACGGTCTTGAAGCCGGCCAGTTCGAACTTGACGGTATAGTTGGCCACTTCAAGCTTGGGGAACTGGTACGTGCCGGTGTCGCTGGTGACAGCGGTCAACGGCTGCAACAAAATGGGGCTCGTCAGCGTGACGGTCACGCCGGGCATGACGCCGCCTGACTGGTCGGTGACCTTGCCGAAGATTTCGCCCGTCGCCTGCTGCGCGGTCGCCAGCGCGCAGGTGGCCAGGAAGGCCACCATCGCCAGGACGCTTACTCGAACTTTCATTCTTCCTCCTCAAAACGTCAAAACAAAGGCAGTCCCAAGAAAGAACGATGTACGAAATCGGCCCTATGTACGAATTCGCTCTCTGTCCGGAAACGTACCGAGTATCGATGGTCGTCGATTGCCCTGTAAAGACGCTGGAGTTGGGAAAAGTCGCAGACTGACGGACTAATCCAACGGTTTGGATTGTCCCGTAAAGAGCTCGGCCAAAAGATGTAAGTCGAGGGCGGCGATGGTCGGGATGACGAGATCCGCCCTTAACGACTCCGCGTGGTAGGTTTGCGTGACGGCGACCGTCCGCAGCCCGGCGGCGCGCGCCGAGTCGAGGCCCCAGCGTGAGTCTTCGATCGCCACGCAGTCGCGGGCCTCGAGGCGGCCATCGGTCGCCGAGCCCAGCAGCGCCACGGCGCGCACGTACGGATCCGGGTGCGGCTTGCTGTTGGCGGTGTCCTCGGCCGCGACAATCGCCGTGAAGAGATGGGCGAGCCGCTCGCGCTCGAGGACGCGACGGATCTCGGGCCCGATCGCCCCCGACGCAATCGCGATCGGGACGGCGGCGGCCGCGCGGCGAATGGCGCCCTCCGCGCCCGGAAAGAGCACCGAGACCTCGCGCTCGAGCGTCTCCATCACCAGCGCCTTCTTCGCGACCAGATCGGCGACATGTCGGGCGCTCCAGGCGCGGTCCCGCTCCGCCGCCAGGCGCGTGAAGACGCCGACGTCGTCGTATCCGAGATACCGGTCGTAGTAGTCGTGCTCGGTCAGATCGATGTGTTCGGCGCCGAGCACCTCCTGGTACGCGCGCAGATGCAGCGGTTCGGTATTGGCAATCACGCCGTCAAAATCGAACACGACTGCGCTGAGCGGCACCGGACAGGTCTACGTGTTGGGTTGCTTCAGCTTCTCGCCCGCGCGGACGGCGACTTTCAGCCGGTTTTCGGGCGGTGGGTAGGGACACTCGTACGTCGGGTTGTAGTAGCAGTACGGCGTGTAGGCGCGGTTGAAGTCGACCTCGTAGATGCCGGTCTTCGTGCGATCGAGGTCGAGGTAGCGCCCCCCGGGGTAGGTTTCGGTGACGCTCGTCAGATCGTTGAACGGCACGAAGAGCTTGTCGAGATTCGCCGCCCCCACCTCGACAAACGCGGTCAGCTTCAGCGGTTGCCCTTTGATCGCAAACTCGAGGGTGCCGACGCGGCGCATCTTCCGCTGCGCGCCGGTCGAGGTCGGCATGTCAATCGGCGTGGGGTCGTCGATCGCCTTGAGGGCCGCCGGCACGTCGTAGTCGGGATCGATCGGAAAGTAGGCGAGCGGCAGCAGATCCTTTTTCTTGTTCGCGGGAATCGGCTCGGCGTCCTTCTCGAACGCCGCGTCCTTCGCCGAACGGTCTGCCGCAATCTTCGCCACGTAGTCCTCGGTCGTCTCAGGCGGCTTGCTGCCGCACGCGACCGTCAGCAGGACGATCGAGAACCCGGCCCCCGCTGCGCGTCGTAGAGCCCTCACGCGAACACATACCCTCCGCGACCGATCGCCTCGTCGGCGAGGCGGCGGCGCAATGCCACAGTATTGATCGGCGTGACCTTGATCAGCCGGCGCAGGGCGGCCAGCAGCGTCCGCAGCGGATCGCCCTCCGCGGTCGCCGCGAGCGCCTGCCGCGCCGACGCGTCAATCCGCATGGCCGCGTCGTTGATGAACACCCGCGCGGCGTCGCGGTGCAGGTCGGCGCCCGCGGCGCTGTGCCGGGTTGCCGCCTGCGCGCGCAGGAGGGCGCTCTCGGCGAGGAAGACGTCGATGGCCACGTCGGCCAGATGCATCAGCACTTCCTGCTCGTCGGTCAGTTTTTGCCCGAAGGTCTGCATCGCGACCCCCATCACCATGATGGCCGTTTTCTTGAACGCCGCCACGGTCCGCCCCTCCTCGGCGAGCGGCGCGTCGTCGGCGTTGCTCGTCGACGGAGGACCGAGCAACTCGTCCTGCAGCGCCTTGGCCGCCGCAATCAGGGGCAAGTCGCCCTTCAGGGCGCGCCGGATCACCATGCCGGGGATCAATAGCCGGTTGATTTCGTTCGTCCCTTCGAAAATGCGGTTCACCCGTGCGTCGCGATAGTGCCGTTCGGCGGGGTAGTCCTTGACGTAGCCATTGCCGCCGTGAATCTGAATGTTCTCGTCGAGCACGAAGTTGAGCGTCTCGCTCCCGGCGACCTTGGCGATCGACGCCTCGACGGCGTATTCCTCGAACGCCTGGAGCGCCGCCGATCCGTCGGCTGCGTCGTGCGGGATTGCGGCAATCCGGGCGTCGACGAGGCCGGCGATGCGGTAGAGCGCGCTCTCCACCGCATAGGCCTTCACGACCATCTCGCCGATCTTGTGCTTGATGGCGCCGAAGGAGCCGATGGGCTGGCCGAACTGACGCCGCGTCGCCGCGTATCGGGCCGATTCGCTGATCACGTTCGCCGCGCCCCCGCCGCAGGCCGCACCCAGCTTGAACCGCGCGAAGTTCAGCACGTTGAAGGCCACCTTGTGCCCCTTGCCGACCTCGCCGATGACGTTCTCGGCCGGCACGGGCACATCCTCGAGGATGAGCGCCGTGGTCGAGGACCCGTGCAGCCCCATCTTGTGTTCCTCTTTGCCGCTCTTGACGCCGAAGGCGCGCTCCACGAGGAAGGCGGTGAACTGCTCACCGTCGACCTTCGCGAACACCACGAAGAGGTCGGCGAAGCCGCCGTTGGTGATCCACATCTTCTCGCCGTTCAGCACAAAGCTGCCGTCGCCCTGTCGCGTCGCCCGCGTCCGCGCCCCCAGAGCGTCCGACCCCGATCCGGTTTCACTCAAGGCGTACCCCCCGATGAGCTCGCCCGACAGCAGCTTCGGCAGGTATTTTTGTTTCTGGGCCTCGGTGCCGAACAGGTACAGCGGGATGATCGTGAGATTCGCCTGCGCCCCGAAGGTTGCGCCAAACGACGCGGACCGCGACATGCGATCGCTCACGAGGAGGGAGGTCACCTTGTCGAGCCCCACCCCGCCATAGGCCTCGGGGACGTCGACGCCGAGCAGCCCGAGGTCGCCGGCCCGCCGCATGAGCTGCCGCGCCAGCGCCCAGTCTTTCTGTTCCAGCTTGTCGAGGACCGGCAGGACCTCGTTCGCGACGAACGCCTCCGCCGTTCGCGCAATCAGGCGGTGCTCCTCGGTCAGCCGCTCCGGTGTAAAGACGCTGGCCGGGTCGGAGGCCTGCAGGAGCCATTCCCCGCCGCGCAGGATCGTCGATTCCGCTGTTGTAGTGGCCATCACACTCTCTCGAAGATTCCGGCGGCGCCCATCCCTCCGCCAACACACATCGTCACCATGCCGTAACGGGCGTTACGGCGTTTCATCTCGTAGAGCAGGGTTGTCGTCAGTTTCGCGCCGGTGCAGCCGAGCGGGTGCCCGAGCGCAATCGCGCCGCCGTTGACGTTCAGCCGATCGGGATCAATCGGGAGCATCTTCAGACAGGCGAGGACCTGCGCCGCAAAGGCTTCGTTCAGCTCAAT
The DNA here is from genome assembly GCA_051985095.1 of Vicinamibacterales bacterium. Lineage (GTDB taxonomy): Bacteria > Acidobacteriota > Vicinamibacteria > Vicinamibacterales > CAVVIG01 > Gp6-AA45. Next base: position 12,766 of record JBPYEE010000546.1, read on the forward strand.
GAGGTCGATCTGATCGAGCGTCAGGCCGGCGAGCTTCAGTGCCTTGTGAATCGCCGGAACCGGGCCGATTCCGAACCGTTCGGGTTCGACACCCGCGGTGGCGAAGGTGACGAAGCGGGCCAGCGGCGTCAGGCCGCGCTCCCTGGCGCGCGCGGCCGAGGTCACGATGACCGCCGCCGCCCCGTCGCTCGTCTGCGACGAATTGCCAGCGGTCACCGTGCCCTGCGCCTGGAACGCGGGCCGCAGTTTGGCGAGCGCCTCGGCCGACGTATCGCGACGCGGCCCTTCATCAACGGTGACCGTGACCGTCCGGGTCGCGTCCGGCTTCAGGTGGACCTCTCCCTCGATGACGCGCGTGGTCACCGCAACCGTCTCGTCGGCGAAGCGGCCGCTGTCGATCGCCGCCAGCGCCCGCTGGTGGCTGCCAAGCGCGTAGGCATCCTGCTCTTCACGCGAAATGCCCGATTCGCGCGCATGCCGTTCCGCGACCAGCCCGGTGCTGAGATAGACGTCCGGATAGACATCCATCAGCGTCGGGTTCGGCGCCAGTTTGTGGCCTCCCATGGGGACCAGACTCATCGACTCGGTTCCGCCGGCAACGATCGTGTCGGCACAGCCGCACATGACGCGCTCGGCGCCATATGCGATCGCCTGGAGCCCCGACGAGCAGAACCGGTTCACGGTGACCGCCGAGGCCTGGACCGGAATGCCGGCCCGCAGACTCGCGATCCGTGCGACATTCATCCCCTGTTCGGCCTCGGGCATCGCGCAGCCGAGGATCACGTCGTCCACTTCGCGCGGGTCGAGGCCCGGCGCGCGACGGATCGCCTCGGCGATTGCGATCGCCGCCAGTTCGTCGGGCCGTGCGCCGCGCAGCGCGCCGCCAGGCGCCTTGCCGACCGGTGTTCGGGTCGCCGACACGATAACTGCGTCATTCATACCAATCACCCAGCAGGTCCTCGATGGCGTCGGCGACTTCGCTGACCTTGCCATCGAATAGATGGTCCGCGCCGTCGATGACGACCAGTTCTTTTGGTTCGGCGGCGCGCGCGTAGAACTCGCGCATCTCTTTCACGGGGCAGATCTCGTCGCGCTCGCCGTGGATGAAGAATTTCGGCTTGGTCGACGCTGCGACGGCGCCGAAGTCATAGCCCGACACCGGCGCCGCGATGCCGATGAGCGTCGACACCCGCGCATCGCTGACGCCGGCCGTCAGGGCGATGTACGAGCCGAATGACATGCCGCCGGCCCAGAGCGGCGCGGCGGGATACCGATCGTGCATGAAATCGAGCGCGGTCCGAAAATCGTCGAGCTCGCCGGGGCCATTCGTAAACGATCCGCTGCTCGCGCCGGCGCCTCGGAAATTGAACCGCAGCACCGCGCAGCCGATGCGGCTGAGCGCCTTGGCTGCCTGGTACACCACTTTCGTATGCATCGTGCCGCCGTACTCGGTGTGCGGATGGGCGAAGACGGCCGCCGCACGAAGCCCGGCGGCGTGGCCCGGCGTCAACAGGCCGTCGGCGGCGACGCCGCGCGCCGCGGGTTCATCGAGCAACGCTTCCAGACGCCCGGTCGGCCCGGCGATGTCACGCAGCGGCATCGTGCAACCCCATCACGAACTGCCGGACCAGTTCGGCAAACACAGCGGGCCGGGTAATGGTGCCGAGGTGGCCCGTCCGCTCGATCACGGCGCCGCGCGCGCCGGCAATCAACCCGGTGTACACCGACGAGCCGCCGACCGGCACCACGTGATCGAGCGCCGGCTCGCCGGTCACGACGAGGGTGGGCGCGGTCACCTGCGCGCACTCGGATGCCAGAGGGCTCGAGGTCATCAGCAGCGCCCGCATGGCGATTTGCGACAGCGAGATCGGCGCGATCCGGAGCGTGCGCAGCGCCGCGCGGCGGAACGCCGCCCGATCCCGGCGACTGGGAAACGCCGCGGCGAGTTCCGCGTGCAGCCGCAACGGCGTTTCAATCAGGAACAGCGGTCCGAACACCCAGGGCAGTCGCACATACAGCCGGTGGCGCGGCCGAAGCGTCCATCCCGGCGCCGGCGTTGACGCCATGACGAGCGCCCGCGTCCGCTGCGGCGCGGTCGCCGCGAATCGCAGGGCGACCAGACCGCCGAAGGAGACTCCGCAGATGACGGCGTCGTCGAGCCCCTCGTGGTCGAGCGTCTCGGCAATCTGGCGCGCGTAGTCGTCGAGCGATCGTGCGTCGTCGCACAGCGAGAAGGTGCGCACGCGAAAATGCGCCGCGAGCGCGTCGACTGCCGGCTGCATGAATTCGCAGCGGCCCTGGATTCCCGGCACAAGCACGAGCGGCACCATCGCTAACGCACCCTTCGGACCTGCTCAGTTCCTCAACGGCTTCCCTGTCTTCAGTGTGTACTGAATGCGTTCGAGTGTCTTGCGCTCGCCGCAGAGCTTCAGGAACGCCTCGCGTTCGAGGTCCAGCAGATACTGCTCGCTGACGGCCGTCTGGACCGGCAGGCGGCCGCCGGCGATGACGTTGGCGAGCGCGCGCCCGACCACCGCATCGTGCTCACTGATGCGCCCGCCCCGCCAGGCCAGATGCACACCGAGCTTCAACGCCGCGAGCAGCGTGTCGCCGCCGACCGGAATCGCCGTCCGGCGCGCGGGCGGACGGTACCCCTCCCGCACGCGCTCGAGCGCGAGCGCCTTGGCGTCCTCGAGCAGATGGTCGCGGTTCATCGAGACGCTGTCCGCCCCGCGGAG